>JAXHTA010000001.1:0-32323 GCA_034190285.1 Thermodesulfobacteriota bacterium
AGTTCGCCCTGGAGCACATTGACTCAAGCGACATCGCCGCGCTGACCCCAGAGGCCTCCAGAGTGAGCGGTATTCCACTGGTATCAGACCTGGATAGAGAAGAGGCCGCGAGGATACTGGAGCGGGAGATTTGAGAGTTCGGAAATCCCGGGAGAAATGGATGCCCTTGTAGGTGAATGGCGTGAGAAAATGATTGAAAACATCGTTGAAGCCAGCGACGAACTCATGGAAAAGTATTTGGAGGGGGAAGAGCTTTCCGTTGCCGAGATCGAAGAGACTCTCTGGGAGGGTATCAAATCGGGAACGCTGGTTCCCGTGATTTGCGGCTCTTCTGTGCTGAATATAGGTGTCCCTCACTTAATGGATCTTATCATCCAGGGACTCCCATCTCCGATCGAGAAAAGACCCAGAAAGGGGACCGAACCCGGTAGTGAAGAAGTCGCTGAAAGGCCGCCCACTCCCGACGCTCCTTTTTCCTCGCTTGTTTTTAAAACCGTTGCTGACCCCTTTGCGGGCAGGCTTACCCTGATGAGGGTTTTTTCAGGCACGATTCAATCCGATTCAACCCTTCATAACGCCAACAAGAATATCAAAGAAAAAATGGGCCAGCTGCTTCTCATGGAAGGTAAACAGCAGCATCCGGTGGAAAAGGCCGGTCCTGGAGATATTGTCGCCATAGCGAAGCTAAAAGAGACATCTACAGGGGATACCCTGTGTTCGGCAAATGATCCCATCATTTACAGGCCGTCTGAACCCCTCCCACCCGTCATATCCTATGCGGTTGAGGCAAAGATTAAAGGTAGTGAAGACAAGGTCTTTGCCTCTCTAGCCAAACTTCTTGAGGAAGATCCTACACTCAGGCTGGAGAGGGACCAGTCCACATCCGAGATCGTGCTCTCAGGTACTGGGCAGATACACCTGGAGACCACTTGCGAAAAGCTGAACCGAAAATTCGGGGTCGAGGTCAACCTCAATCCCGTTAAGGTGCCCTACAGGGAAACCATCAAGAAATCTGTTCAAAAGGTTATTTATCGCCACAAGAAACAAACAGGCGGTCGCGGACAATTTGCCGAGGTGCATTTTGATGTCTCTCCATTGGAAAGGGGAGTGGGCTTTGAATTCCAGGATGCCTTGACAGGCATGAATGTTCCCAGGAGTTTTGTGCCCGCCGTGGAGAAAGGCCTTAATGAAGCACTCCAAAGGGGTATACTCGCAGGCTACCCCGTGGTGGATCTGAAGGTCCGTTTCTATGACGGCAAGTCCCATGACGTGGACTCGTCGGAGATGGCGTTCAAGATAGCAGCCAGCATGTGTCTTAAAAAGGCCGTTCAGGAGGCTAGTCCTACTTTGCTCGAGCCCATTTTGAAAATGGAGGTTACTGTCCCGGAGGAGGTTTTAGGGGATGTTATGGGCGATCTGAACGGCCGGCGGGGAAGGGTAATAGGGATGGGCAGCCAGGGCAGGTATCAGGTGATCAAGGCCCAGGTTCCAATGGCCGAGGTCTTGCAGTACGCCCTTGATCTCAATTCGATTACGGGTGGCAGGGGGTCATTTAGTGTGGAGCGCTCCCATTACGAAGAAGTCCCTGGTCAACTGGCGGAAAAAGTGATCTCAGCTGCCCAAGAAAAAGAGTAGAGGTATGTTTAAGGATGGATAATGGATAGACAAATCAAGGCGGCCGTCCTCACAATCAGTGATAAAGGAGCCCGGGGGTTAAGGAAGGATGAGAGCGGCGAAGCCATCGTCAAGATCCTCGAGGACCACGGCTTTTTGTATGTGAGGAAAAAGATCGTCCCGGATGACCCCGGACAAATTGCCGATACGATTAGGGAGTGGGTCGACAAGGACCGGCTGCCCCTGGTCGTCACATCCGGCGGAACCGGGCTCAGCCCCACGGATGTCACTCCACAGGCCATGAAAGAAGTTATTGATTATGAGGTGCCCGGTATGGCAGAGGCCATGCGTGCGGACGGTTTGAAAAAGACACCGCACGCTATGATTTCCAGGGCCATGGTCGGCGTGAGGCACTCATGTCTTATCATCAACCTTCCCGGCAGTTTGGGTGGAGCGAGGGACAATCTTTTGGTGGTATTGCCAGCTCTGGATCACGCCCTTGCAAAACTGGCCGGAGATCCTTCGGACTGTGGAACATAAGAAAACGGGTGCGGTACTATTCCCGATTGTTTCCTAATTCCATGCTCGAAGGTTTTGGTCCTTTTTCACTTGACGTTTGGCGGAGTTATGTCTTATGGTGCAAACCTTGATCGCAGGGTGTCCCCTAAACTGGTTTTGCGCTTGAAAATCGTTTTTTTGCCAACGTGACGACCTAAGGCTTGGAACCACGACAGAAAGGTATTTGAAAGGAGTTCAGCGCTATGGCAGAAGGAATCGTAAAATGGTTTAGTGATAAAAGAGGTTTTGGCTTCATTGAGCAGGAAGAGGGTCAGGACTTGTTTGTTCATTTTTCCGCCATCAGTACCTCTGGATTCAAGACCCTCTCTGAGGGTGACCGGGTGAGCTTTGAGGTGGAAGAAAGCGACCGGGGACCTAAGGCCAAGAACGTTGTGATACTCTGATTTTCAGTTACATATAGTGCATACGGGCATCTTGTTGAGACGGGATGCCTTTTTATTTTTCCGGGCGTCCAGGTAGAGGAGGTCCCCGTAATTCTGTAATTGACTCCAAACACCCGGCGCCTTCAAATCGGGCATTAGGCCTGATTGGGGCACTACTGTTTATGTAGCTGGCGTGCGGACTGATGGGTTTTTATACCGATGACAAGCCGGTCATCATCATTTTGTATGGCGCAGCATATTGAAAATGCCGTGGAGGTACTTATATTTACTGTGTAAAGGAAACTAGGGTTTTTCGTCGAGATCGCGTCGGTCGAAAATTTTAAACGCAGGAATATATTGGAATATTTCGAGGATTAAGATTTGAGTCCAACGAAGATATAGGCGAAAAAGACGGTTTTCGTTCGGGCACTATTTAAGCATTGACAAAATGAAAAAACTATAACATGTTTCCATGTTCACGGTCTGGGGCGTGAGCCAATAGCAGAACGGCGGTGTAGCTCAGTTGGTCAGAGCATACGGCTCATATCCGTAGAGTCACTGGTTCAAATCCAGTCACCGCCACCACAAGACAAGCAATGGCGTTTAATTCTTTTAGAAATCATGACCTGGTAATAGTCAGTGATGCCCTTGACATTGCGGAGGATGCAACGGCTAATTTCTATAAATTCTCCTTAGGGCAGTGGAACAGGCACAGGTATGACGTAAGGACTCTTTCGTCTTTGCAGGATAATGAAATAAGGCAACATACGTTTGCATTGTTGAGCAAGGCTTCCAAGGAGGTTGTAGGCTTTGAGTCTGATTCCAGAGACCGCGATTTCTATTTAATATGTCTCCAAGACCACCACATATTGGAGGCCTTAAAGAGGGACAAAGAACTCGGGCTTCTGGCTCTCCTCGTTTACGTCCTGACGCATGAACTTGTTCATATTGTGAGGTTCTGTAATTTCTTTAAGAGATTTGATGTCTCAGGAAAGGAAAAGGAGGAAGAAGAAAAGGTTGTTCATGCAACTACCTTTGAGATATTAAAAGGCTTCTCACTACCTGCGCTGGATTATGTCCTCGGAGCTTATAGAGACCACAGGTTTTGCGGTATGGCTACTGTTTAGTTCGTTGAGAAGCCGCGTGATGGAGGTTATCAGAAGTGCCAGTTTACGAATATGAATGCACGAAATGCGGAAATAATACAGAGGTTTTCCAAAAATTTTCCGATTTGCCCGTTACCGAATGTGAATTGTGTCACGGCAAGATGAAGAAGCTCATCTCCCAAAGTACCTTTCACCTGAAGGGGACCGGATGGTATGTCACTGATTATGCTTCGAAGTCTACGGAAAGGGAGGGGAGCACATCCAAGTCCTCAGAGAAACTGCAGGAGAGTTCAAACACAGACAAGCAGGGTTCGAAAACCGAGGCAAAGGAATCCACGGAGGGTGGAGAAAAAAAGGATTCCTCTCAGCCAACAACGGACTGAAATATCCGGCAATACGATATGTTCAAAACGTAGCATATTTCCCCGGTGCGGTTAGTCCAGTGAGGGCTGGATCATCCGCCTTGATGCGGACGAGTATCCCTGGTTTTCGTTCAGGCAGTTAGTAGTGAGGATATCTCACGTTTTATTAAACTTATTGAGAATTTGCCAAAGGTAGTCTATGCAGACTAGATATAGCGGGAGAGTACAGGACAAAATCATAAACAAGCTTGAAAGGCAGGAAAGGCAGCAGGCCTTCAAAAAAGACAGGCTTTTCAGGTTCAAACTCCCCGAAATCCATAACAGACTGTCTCAGACACTGCTGATGGAAAAGATCATTGAAACAGACGACCCGGCCGCCGTCTCCGACGCAATCCTCTTGGGTCTGAAAAAGGCGCTTAGAAGCTCGGAATTCGACTTTAGCTACTTTATTGCACCGATTCGTAACCTCGTTCCCCGCGCGAATTCTTATTCACTGTATATGAGTCAGTACATTTTAGAGGTCCTTATAAATGATCCCAATGTTATTGAGGTCTATGGTACGGACGAGGATATCTACCGGGTCGTGGACAAGGTCTTTAGTGAGATCAGCACCAGATTTGAACAGGCTGAAGAGGAAGTTGTGGCGCAACTGTCACGCAATAAGTCCCTTGTGGAGGGATCCAGAGAATATGAAATAGCACTGGATCAGCTTATGCGTGAGAAAGTGGGGGAGCCTCAAAAGTGATTTTGTCTAACCAACCCCGGATACCCTGAATGGGTCCGCAAAAGGCTTGGGGAGACGGAATATCCTTTCATGGCGTTTGGGTGGCGTGATACGCCAGGTCTGTTCAACAAGATAAAGGCAGTTTCCGTTAGGCCGCGACGTTGTTTTTCAACGTATCCTCCAGGAATTTTCAATGCCCGAAAAAACCGCATTTCTGTTTCCCGGCCAGGGTTCGCAATTTGTTGGCATGGGCCGGGATATGTTAGACCAGTTTCCAGCAGCAAAGGATATTTTTGGCGAGGTGGATGAAATTTGCGGAAGGCCTATCTCAAGGCTCTGTTTTGAGGGGCCCATGGATGAATTGACGCTCACCGAGAATCTCCAGCCCGCCATTACTGCCGTGAATCTGGCCTGCCTGGCAGCGTTGAATAACTCAGGAGTCGGTCCAGCGGTTTCTGCCGGACACAGCTTAGGGGAATATGCCGCGCTGGCCTCCTCGGGCGTAGTCAGTAGCTACGATGCCCTCCGGCTTGCCCAGAAAAGGGGTGCGTTGATGCACAGGGAGGCCCTGGCAAATCCCGGGGGCATGGCTGCTATAATAGGCATGGATATCGACGCAGTCCAGACGATTGTGGACCTGGCGGGAGACAAAGACATACTGTCTGTGGCAAATCATAACACCGCTGAACAGATCGTGATCACGGGCGAAAAAAGGCCTCTTTCTCGGGCTATTCAACTGGTGAAGGAAAAAAAGGGCAGGGCTGTCCCTTTAAAGGTCAGCGGCGCATGGCACAGCGACCTCATGAAAGGCGCGGTAAACGAGTTCCGACGATTTATGGAAGATATTCCATTTTCAAGGCCTGAATTTCCAGTCCTGTTCAACGCCACAGCAAAGAGCGAAACAGACCCTGAGAGCATAAAAGACATAATGGCCATGCAACTCGTGAACCCGGTCAAATGGTATGACATAATAGTGAACATGTTGAATGACGGTATAGAGCTATTTGTGGAAGTGGGGCCTAAGAAGGTTTTGACCGGTCTACTGAAGAAGATTCTCCCTCAAGGAAAGGATGTTGGAGTCTATAATGTGGAAGATACCCAGGGCCTGGGTTTATTCCTGAAAGAATCTTGACTACGTTTTCTTCCAACGTTTCTCCCGGCCGAGCAGGTACCTTTTCACCTCAATGCCGCTGCTGAAACCACCGAGACCTTCGGCGGCAACAACTCTGTGTCAGGGAAAGACTAACGGCAATGGGTTACTACCCAAGGCCTGGCCTACGGCCCTTGCACCGCCGGCTTTCCCAACCATAAGCCCGACCTCTCCATAACGCCTTGTTTCTCCGAAAGGTATAGCTTTTATAGCGTTGAGTACCCTCCATTGAAACTGTGTGCAGGAAAAGGCCCGATCAAAGCCACCCCGGTGCCTCTTGTTCGTCAGGGCGGCCTCAACTACTTGCACGATCTGCCTGTTGAAATGATAATCCTTGACCAGCCTGGTGTTCGGGAATAGCCCTCTGAAGAAGTCTATGCAATCAGCTTGTTTTTTCAGCGTGAGCCCTATTCTGAGCGCCCCTTCTCTTTTTGAGGCAAGATATACGTTCAGATCCCCCGCTGATATTTCCCAGCAGTAGACTTCCGGTACATTCGTCCCTGCCATGTCTTTTCCCTTTCCAGTCTCTCGCGGATAAGTCTCAGGTTCGTGGTCTTTTCATTCGCCCACAGGGGGGCTACAAGTTCGGATTTCAGAGGGTCTCCTGTCAGTCTCTGGATTACCGTAGCAGGGCTGAGAAGCTCCAGAAAGCCCACGACCAGGTCCACATACTCCTCTCTTTGAAGACAGCGAAATTCCCCTTGCTTATACCACGCGGCCAGATGTGTCCCCTCAACAACATAGAGGAGATGGATCTTGACGCCATGGACCGGCAGATCCGAAAGAAGGCGTGCGGTCTGTAACATCATCGCACGGTCTTCACCTGGTAGGCCCAATATTATGTGCGCACATACATTCAAGCCCGATTCACTGGCCATAACGACGCTACGCTCAAAACAGTCCACATCGTGGCCCCGATTAATCCGGTCAAGGGTCAAGTCATGGGCAGACTGCAAGCCGTATTCGACCCAAACTAGGTGATCTTTTTTATAAGAACACAATAGCTTCAAGACATCCGGATCTATACAATCCGGCCTTGTTGAGACCGACAGACCTACCATGTCATCGTAGGCCAAAGCCTGATCATAGAGCGCTTTCAGTCTGGGGATAGGGGCATAAGTATTGGTAAAGGACTGGAAGTAGGCGATGAATTTCTTAGCGCCATACCGCTTCTGAATAAACCGGCGAGCCTTGGCAATTTGTTGGTCTATGGAAAGCCCATGATCTATGAATGAGCCCGTACCTGAACCGCGAGGATCACAAAAGACGCAACCTTTGTCGGAAATGCTTCCATCACGATTGGGGCAGTTCAAGCCGGCATCCAGGGGTATCTTTTGAACACGTTCCCCGAATATCTCCTTTAAATAGCCATTGAAATCGCGATATCTTTTCAATGCAGCAAGGCCTTGATGCCCTTTCCAAAAGGCGGCCTTATTATTCCTTTCTCAGTGATGATTGCTGAGACATACCTGGCGGGTGTGATGTCAAAGGCTGGATTAAGGATACGCACCCCTGAAGGTCCTAATTCAAGTCTTCCAAATCTACATATTTCTTCGGCGCCCCTTTCTTCCACCGGGATCAAATCGCCGTTCTTGACCTTGGGGTCAATTGTGGAAAGAGGGGCGGCCACGTAAAATGGGATGTTATTCGTTTTGGCCAGCACAGCTACCTGGTAAGTGCCTATTTTGTTGGCAACGTCACCGTTTGCGGCAATTCTGTCAGCCCCCGTGATCACGAGGTCAATCGCTTTCTTGCGCATCAGCGATCCGGCGGCGTTGTCGGCAATAACTGAAACAGGGATTCCATCTTCCGTCAACTCGAACGCCGTAAGCCTGAGGCCTTGCAGCCACGGTCTGGTTTCGTCGGCAATGACTTCGATTTTTTTTCCATTGTCAAAGGCCGCACGTATCACGCCCAGTGCCGTCCCGTAACCAGCAGTGGCCAATGAACCTGCGTTACAGTGGGTGAGTATGGTCGATCCGTCCGGAACAAGGATCTGCCCATTTCTACCCATACTTCGGTTGATTTCTATATCCTCGGCCAGGATGTCCTCAGACTCCTTTTTTAGGGCCAACCTAATGTCTTCCAACGGCTTATCGAGGATATCTGCCACCAGGCTCTTCATCCTTTCGACAGACCACCTCAAATTCACGGCAGTAGGACGGGCAAGGAGCATCTCTTCGGCTATCTCATCAAACCTGCGAATAAATCCGGCTTTGGACCTTGCCCTGATGGAATAAGCACCCAGGGCCAAACCCATAGCGGCCGCAACGCCAATGGCGGGAGCACCACGGATAACCATCCTCTGGATGCCCTTGATGACGTCCTTGTATCCCCTGCAGATATACCAGTCAATTCTGGACGGTATCTTCCTCTGGTCAATCATACGGATATGATCGCCGTACCATTCGATAGTGGGGACCATCTGATAACCTCTTGAATCAATTAATACGCTCTACCCATCCATACGTATCGGTCTTTTCTCCATACTGTATGGCCAGGATCTCGTTATAAAGTCTCTGGGAGATGTCTCCCATTTTTCCCCCTGCTATAACATGACCTTCTCCACCATAGGTAATCTGACCCACCGGCGATATCACGGCCGCCGTACCCGTGCCAAATGCCTCACTCAGGCTGCCCTCCTGGGCGGCTTTGATAACTTCATCAATGGCCAGAGAACGCTCTGAGACCTTTATGCCCCAATCTTTCACTATCTGTATGACAGAGTCCCTTGTGATCCCCGGCAGGATGCTTCCGGTTAGGGGCGCGGTGACCAATTCACCGTCGATGACGAAGAACATGTTCATGGTTCCAACTTCTTCCACATATTTGCGCTTTGCAGCATCCAACCACAATACCTGTGTGAAACCCTTTTCCTTCGCCTTTTCGGCGGCCAGCAAGCTGCCTCCGTAGTTGCCCGCGGTCTTCGCTTCACCGGTTCCACCCGGGGCGGCCCGGACGAAATAGTCCTCGACATGTATCTTGACAGGATTCAGACCCTCTTTGTAATATGCCCCTACAGGCCCAATAATTGTATAAAAAAGATAGGAATTGGCTGGTCGCACACCTAAATGCGGCTCTGTGGCCAGCATGGTAGGTCTAATGTAAAGGGAGGTCCCCTGACTTCTTGGTACCCATTCCTTGTCCAGCAGAATGAGTTTCTTTATTCCTTTCATGGTCAGGTCAATGCTCACTTCAGGCATGCACATCCTTTTAGCTGAGAGATTCAACCTCTTTAGATTGTCTCTGGCCCTGAAAAGGTAAACGGCACCGTTTGGTCCACCATAGGCCTTAAGCCCTTCAAATATCTCCTGCCCGTAATGTATTGCCATGGCAGCTGGATCGATTGAGATATCGCCGTATGGCTCGATACGGGGATTGAACCAGCCCTTTTCTGATTCATAGTCCATAAGGAACATGTGGTCCGTCAAGATATCGCCAAATCCGAGTTTGGATTCATCCTCCGGTTTGGGTTTTAACTGATCGGGATCGGCCTGCGTAAGTTTGATCTCCATGGTTCTATACCTTTCGCAATTGTCGAGAATTTGTTCTTCCCATAGCATAGGTACTACGAAAATTCAACAGAGTACTCGGGGTAAGGCCAGACCCTATATCTTGACGACCTTGTATTCTCGGCTGCCAAGCCCTATCTTCTCGGCATGCTTCAGTTGGACAGTCCAGTCAACTTTAGGATAAATGCCCTTGAATTTGTCTTCGCCCGGCTCTCTACATTTTGAAACACAGGACCCTTCAGCGGCCGCCTGCTGATTGACCATATCTGCCGATGCCTGATCAATGGCAACAGGATCTTTAGATGCCATTATGCCTATGTCGTGAACAATGGGGGCGTCGCTGTGCCCATAGCAGTCGCAAGCAGGAGAAATGTTGGTCAAGAAGTTCACAAAAACCGCCTTTCCCTGCTTCTCTTTCAGCACTGCAAATGCGTATTCTACCAACTTCTTCTGGAAGATAGGGATGTCCGCACTCCATCTAATATCGATCACACCATTTGGGCATATAAGAATACATTCGCCGCAGCCCACGCATTTTTTTGGGTCAATTGTCGCCTTATCCTCTAGGAGGGAGATCGCCCTTTGTGCACAATGGTGGACGCAATCACCGCAACCAACACATTTCTTGCGTTTGACTTTTGGGGACAAGCCGGAATGCTGATCCAGCTTCCCTTTTCTCGATGCACACCCCATTCCCAGGTTCTTGATAGTACCTCCAAATCCCGACAATTCGTGGCCTTTAAAATGGGCCAAACTTATAAGGAAATCGGATTGAACAATCTCCCTGCCTAGGAAGGCTGTCTTTATTATTTCCTGGTTTATCTCAACCGTTGAAAAGGTGGCGCCTCTCATGCCGTCGGCAATGATGATTGGGGCATTCACCACCGAATAGGCAAATCCGTTTTCTGTGGCCGTGTTCAGATGGGAGACGCTATCACTCCTTGTCCCTGCATAAAGAGTGTTACAGTCCGTCAGGAAGGGTGAGGCGCCCAGGTCTTTGACCCGATCGACGATCTGCCGGATAAAGAGAGGCCGGATAAAGGCGGTGTTTCCCTTTTCGCCGAAGTGCATCTTGAGAGCGACAAGGCTTCGAGGGGTGATAATTTGTTCGAGACCGGTGCTGTTTACAAGTCTCACCACTTTGGACAAGAGATTTTCTCTTGCTGAAGCCCTGAGATCTGAAAAATACACTTCACTAACAGGCATGTGAAAGCTCCTGAAACGAGGCCCGTGCGGGCAGGTGAATAATTGATGATTGTTTCAAAGCACTAAAGGACGCTTGGTTATCGGGACGAATCTTCACATGAATTCTTCAGAAAACCCGGTTAGTTCATATCCTGCATCGTAACTTCTGAAAAAGTCGGGGCATATTCTTCTGACAACATGGCCCTCATCTCTTCCCGGACTTTTTTAGATGTTACCCGCAGCATCCGGCCTTTTGAGGGGGACCTTATAGCCCGGCCTTGAGGCCTTGGGATCATACTCAGTGCCTGCAAGACACAAAAAAGGTTTAGCCGATATACATCCAGCAGAGACCTAATAGCGCCAGTTTTATGCATTCTTGATTTGCCTGTCAAGGGTGTTATTTTGATGCACACATTTTTCGTTGACAAACAAAACACTTCTGGATTATTAGTTTATGGCTAAATTTGATGCCGTGTGAATATGGGCCTTGATGGCTATGGCAGGTATTAGAATCATGGAAGATTCGCCTTTGCGGTGTGAACTATAATTTTTTGGAAAAAGACCCGATAGCTCGGGCGTTAAGATATTTCTTTTAATGATGCTATGAATAGACAGAATTTCTTTCCAGGCTTTCTTGTTGTCGTCTTAGGTCTCTGCTTTGTGTTTATTGCGCCGGTCTCTGCTCTTGCTCAGGAGCCAAAAAATATCCTTAGTATCGAGGCATACGATATGCTTAATACTGTTCCTGATACTTACATCATTGATGTCAGGACAAGGGCTGAATATCAGTTCGTGGGTCATCCCATTGGGGCTTACCTTTTCCCCTACATGTTTATGACCAAAGAATTCGGGAAGATGGATGATCAATATTGTTATCGTTTCAACATCAGTAACAAGGGGTTTATCCAGGAAATAACCAAGGTCTTTAAAAAGACGGACAACCTGCTGATAATTTGCCGTGACGGTTTACGGAGCGTTTTGGCTGCAAAGGACCTTATCGATGCTGGTTTCAAGAATGTCTTTGACGTGGAGGACGGTTTTGAAGGACCTGAATTCCCCTCCTTCAAGAACAGTAACAGGCACAAGTTTTATCGGCAGCTTGCGAAAAGAAACAAGATTCACGGTTTTAACCACCGGGGGCGCTATGGATGGCAGTGGTGGGGGCTTCCTTGGACTTATGAAATGAACCCGAAATTTGCTTATCCCCCAGATCTGGCTCCGCCTAAGGAATAACCTCTTTTCCACTCTGGCGATTCCCTTCTTTACCCAGATTGTTACTATCGGCCGTATTTTTCCCCTGATATTTCAAACCTGACCCGGACATTACGAAAGCTGGAACCTGTTGCGAAGCAGAGGGAATGGGCGCAATTTGCCTGCCGAAGAAAACCAGCTATTCTCGGACACAATCCCGGCAGTTGTAGAGTGGGCAGCCTTTTACAACCTGCAAAGAAAACGGACAGGACGCCTTTTCAACTCTCCCGACGGCCGATTCTGTTTTGGCCAAAACCTCTTACTAATCAATGTGTTGACTCCCATCCACCTGTTACACCTCTGGCACGGTTCTTGATAATACGCATAGTAACTACTTAACAGATTAATTTCACGACGACACGGCGGCCTTGGAAAGCGACATGAGCCCATGAGAGAAAAGACGGCTCTTAAAGATATTAATCCATGCACTGACTTGTTGGCAGATGGCTTGAGATAACATCTGCGGGAAAGGAGGTGGTGTTTCCGTATGTAAGGCATTTATTAATACATTCGGTGAGCATATCATATGTGCAGTAAACAAGAGAGGAGGAAAGAAGATGAGGAAGAATATATTAAGTGTGTCCATTATGTGTGTGACGGTAGTGGCTATTCTTGCGGTTTTTTCTGTCCGCAATGTCGGTGCTCAGAATGTTATCAAGTATTCGTGCTCAGCCCAGATTTATGAGGCGCTGGAAAAGGTACGGCTTGACGCCTTTACCCAGAGGACGGGGCTTAAGATTGAGGTTCATGTCTGTTCATCGTCTACTGCCGTCAATCAACTTGTGAACGGATATACCGATTTGGCTTCCACTGCCTGGAGGCTGTCTCCCCTGCATAAACAGGACGGGTATTATGAAACGGTTTTTTCCAGAGATCCTGTTGCCATAGTGGTGAATACCCGGAATCCGGTGACAGATATTACCACCGATATACTCAAAGATGTTTTTGCCGGGGAAATAACCAACTGGAAGGAACTTAGCGGCTCCGACGAGCCGATCCTAGTCGTCCTGCCGACTACATATACGGCGTCATACAAAAACTTCAGCAGAAATGTCATGGGCTATAAAAAAATGAATTATGATATAATGACCCGTCTGTCCAGCAAGGTTATGGAAATAGTGGATCGTTTTCCCTGGGCTATCTCATTTATAGCCGAGGGGGCCGCGACGCATAGCCATGTGAAAACACTGAGGGTTGACGGCAGGAATCCTATGGATATGGGCTATCCCTATTATCAGGTTTTTTCATTTGTCACCAAAGGGAAACCCACTGGGGTCGTGAAGGAATTTATTGACGACCTTCTTTCCGGCCCAGGGAGGGAGATTATGAAGGAAAGACGGATCACTCCATATTATGAATGATTCTATAGACCTTCTGCTCCCTTTCTGAACGAAAAAAGCCAGCCTGCCCCGAATTATGCCGAGGCCGACTGGCTTTTTTCAGGCCGATAAGTCTTGAATATGTATCCACGGGAGCGGCGGGAAGGTTTCATCGTTCAGTCCAAACATTGACCGGCTCCATTTGTGCCATGCTGGATTCTTCCAATCATATCAGCTGTCATCTATCACACCGATTATGGCAAATTCTGCTTTGACAGCATTTTTCAGTTTTTCCAACTTTTCGGGGGCAAAATCCTTGAGGCGAATATAGACATGACGATATCCTTGATCGTCTTCGGGATAGAGGACAAAGATGCCGGCAACCCGTCCGTCATTTTCCCGTATTATGTCCACCACCTTTTGAATTGCTCCAGGACTGTCTTCTAGTCGAAACCCCAATGTTATCTTCCCTGTGTTAATTCCAGAAAAATCGACCAAGACCTTGAAAATATCCGATTCAGTTATAATCCCGACAAGCCTCTTCTGGGAGTCCAAAACTGGTAAACCGGAAACACGATTTTTGAGCATTGTCTCCGCCGCCTTCACAACGCTCTGATCAGGACCGATGCTAATCACATCCCTTTCCATTATTTCTTCGGCTGTGATTCTTTTCAACAGATCATAAAGATCAGGGAACAGTTTTCTCTCTGCTTCGTCAAAGCTGATGACCTGGGACGGCCCGGCTGAACGAAGATCACTATCCGTGATTATCCCAATGATCTCACCATTACTCACCACAGGGAATCTACGAACTCCGTGTTTTTTCATAAGCTCATATGCCCTCACAGCGGAAATATTTTTCCCTATCGTCTTTGGATTGGCCGTCATGTATTTTTCTATCAGCATACCCAAACCTCCTTATATCCTATTCTTTCATAAGCTATTATTTCATTCCCAGTCCCCCTCAGCTCTTGCGGACTCCCGCGACTGGTTGGCATTCGGTTGCCGGGACCAGTCCAAATCAACCGATAAGGGGCTCGAGATGCAAATATTTGCAATACCCGTGCCAGGGCCACGTGAGGATGCCAATTAATCTAACTACTTGATACAAAGAAATATTATTGAAACATATCCAGTCCATGCAGGCGATCCGGGTGGGTTTGGCGTTGGGATTCTTTACAGATTGTAAAGCAGGAGGGCATACACGGATCCAAGAGAGTTGATGTCAGGTCGAACAGATGTTAACATAATTGTGTAAATCCGCAGAAAGTTTGGGAAGACGAGGGAAGCCATATGAGTCTTTTTAGACAATACATGCCGAGGATGTTGAAAAAAATCAACATACGCATTCGCATCTATGCGCTTTTGGCCTGTATCGTATTCGTCACTCTGGTGGGTGGCCTGGTAATGATATGGTACACCTATCAGATGGAAGGTCTCCTGTCCCAAATTGTTGATAGAAATATGGCCGCTTTCCTGGCGGCCGAGGAACTTGAAACGGCCCTGGCAAATCAGAAGGGTTTTGTATCTTATTATTTTCTGGACGGTGACCCGGACTGGTTGAGGCGATTAGGGGAATATCGACAGATTATCAATCAGCGCCTCAAGAAGGCGAAATTCCTAGTTGAAACCGATAAACAAAAGAATACCGTTGAATGTATCGAGTCTGAATACGGCCGTTATATCAAGTTGAAAGACAGGGTTATCGACCATTACAAGGCAGGGGAAAGAGATGTCGGCGCTCTGCTTCATAAAGAAGTCCGCACCCACTTTCTGACAATTCAAGAACTGACCAAGCAATACAAGGACATGCATGCTGAAATTATAAAACATGACAGGGAGCAAAGCCATAAAAGGGCAAAAAGGCTCAGGATTATTGCTGGAACTGCTATGCTCATGGTTACTCTGCTGGCTATGTTTTTGGTCTCTGTCCTGGTGCACCATATCTTAGAACCTGTCAGAAGGTTGGCCCGTGAGGCCACCCGAAAACGATTAACCGATGAAGAATCAGGTGATGAAATCAGGATCCTGAGCCGCCGTGTTCACGGCCTGATTGAAGATTTTGACCATACGCATTTTGAACTTGAAAAAAGCCGAGAACATCTATTACAGGCCAAAAAACTGGCGCTCGTGGGAAAGCTTGCAGCAGGGGTGGCTCACAGTATTCGCAATCCCCTTACATCGGTAAAAATGCGGCTCTTTTCATTAGAGCGAACCCTCAGTCTTTCCGACCATCAGAAAGAGGACTTTGAAGTCATATCAGAGGAGATCAAACATATTGACAATATCTTACAGAACTTTCTTGAGTTTTCACGTCCTCCCAGGCTCAGGACGCAAAAGATCAGTCCTTCGGACGTTGTGGACTTAGTAGTTCAATTGTTGCGCCACCGCCTGGAGTCTTATAATGTGGACATAAAGATATTCCGGCAAGG
The DNA here is from genome assembly GCA_034190285.1 of Thermodesulfobacteriota bacterium. GTDB lineage: Bacteria > Desulfobacterota > DSM-4660 > Desulfatiglandales > Desulfatiglandaceae > JAXHTA01. The sequence goes on from JAXHTA010000001.1 coordinate 15,597, forward strand.
CCCTCTCCCGGATATCCAGGCCGACCCGGAGCAATTGAAGGAACTACTCATAAATCTCATTGTGAATTCTTGCGAATCAATGGCAGGCGGCGGTAAAATTCTTATCCATGAGGAGGAGTCTTTCGCAGACCCTTTGGGAAAGGTGGTAGTCATTCGGTTGGCCGACAATGGCCCCGGTGTGCCAGAATCGCTTCAGGAAAAAATCTTTCAACCCTTTTTTACAACCAAAGAGGAGGGATCGGGACTCGGGCTTAGCATTGCTGCACGTATCGTGGAGGAACACGGCGGGTGGCTGGACCTCGTAACAGACGAGGGAGAAGGTTCGACTTTTGTCATCACATTTCCTGTCCCGGAGTGGTAAGCCATGAATGATATCCTAATCATTGATGATGACGACCAATTACGAATGAGTTTTGAAAAACTTTTGACATCAGAGGGTTATACGGTAAGAAACGCCTCATCAGGGGAAGCAGGCGTCAAACTGATACATGAGGGAGTCCCGGACCTGGTCATTCTGGACTTACGGCTGCCCGGAATAAACGGGCTTGAGACCTTTCAGGTGATTCATGAAATCGAGCCAAGACTCCCGGTTATAATCATGACAGCTTATGGCACAACAGACAACGCCATAGAGGCGACCAAAATGGGGGCCTTCGACTATATCCTTAAACCTTTTGAAATCCCCGACATGCTGAATGTGATTGAGCAGGCATTGGAAGCCGATCGTTTTATGCGTTCTCCGGTGGATATCAATACAGACCCTGAAAAGGCTTCCAGGGAGGCAATCATTGGCCGTTGCAAGCCGATGCAGGATGTCTATAAGGCGATCGGGAGGGTGTCTTCCACGAACGCCACGGTTCTCATTCGGGGGGAGTCCGGTACGGGCAAGGAACTTGTGGCCCGTGCCATCTATCAACACAGCCTCCGGGCGAATAGGCCGTTTCTTGTGATCAACTGCGTGGCAATCCCTGAAAATCTACTCGAAAGCGAGTTGTTCGGCTATGAGAAAGGGGCCTTCACAGGGGCCTCCCACAGGCGTGTGGGAAAGGTTGAACAGGCCCATAATGGTACAATTTTCTTAGACGAAATTGGTGACATGCCCCCGAGCATACAGGCCAAGATCCTGAGGTTGCTCCAGGAGAGGAGTATTGAGCGTCTGGGAGGCCAAAAGACCATTCAGGTGGATGTGCGAATTATTGCCGCCACTAATAGAAATCTGGAGAAGGCCCTTTCAGAAGGTCGTTTTCGTGAAGACCTTTATTATCGTCTCAAGGTGGTGACCGTCTGGCTTCCCCCCCTTCGCGAAAGGCAGGGTGATGTCCCCCTCCTCACGGAGTATTTTCTATCTAAGTACGCCGCTCAAATGGACATTGATGTCCCTGGTATTGGAAGGGAGAGCATTAAGGTGCTTGAAGACTATCCATGGCCTGGCAATGTTAGAGAGCTTGCCAATACCATACAGAAGACGCTGATATTCAACCGTGGAGGGCCCGTGCGGCCCGATGCCATTACCCAGTCAATCGGAGGCAGGGATCAAGACGGAGCTAATCGTAGCATAAGCGCTGATGACACCATCCGAAAATGGGTACGAGAAAAGTTGGTGTTTGAGGCTGGTGACAATATGTTCGATTCGTGCATGGACCTGCTCGCCAGTATTCTCGTCGGCGAAGCGCTCAGCCTGACAGGCGGCAACCGTTCCCGTGCGGCCAGACTCCTTGGTCTTTCAAGACCCACCCTTCACGCAAAAATCGAAAAATACGGACTCAAACTAAAAACATCGGTAAGGGAGGAAAAAAGCCGCGATAATTTGACCCTGGCGTTGAATAAATTTGATACCAAAACGCCTTAGATCAGGTCGGCAAACTACTTTGGGACATTTTCGGGGTGAAAGCGCCATGATTAGCTGGCATCTATATGCTGCTTCTGCTGACTATTGGCACGAGAGTTGCTTTTTGATTTTTAGGTGAGTCTTTCTATCCTGCCGGGGTTATTCCTGTCAAAACAAGACTATGGAGAATTAGACGCGTTTCAACGGTCTCAAAGGTGTTTCCTTGGGAAAGAAGTCCACAATCCTGATAGCGGATCGGAACCCTCGCGTGAGAGAGTTTCTAAAGCGTGAGATGATGGCTGAAGGCTACCAGGTCCGGCTGGCAAAGAGCGGCAGGGAAGTCCTTGAATTTGCTTATGACCACGACCCCCTTGACTTGCTTATATTAGACCCGGATCTTCCCGATTCAAGCGAAACGCCAATACTGGAAAAGATTGAGGATCGCATCCCCTTGCTACCGGTGGTGGTTCACGCCTTTGCCCCGGATTATGGAAACCACAGCTTCTTATCGGCTACCGTGGTTTTTGTGGAAAAGAGAGGAAATAGTATCGAGGACCTCAAAAAAACGGTTCTTGATCTTTTGAGAAAGACCGGCGTGGATCACTCGGATATCCAAAACAGGAGTAGCCGGCACCGCCACCAGCCCCGAGGTTAATCAGATCAGGAAAAGATAATTAAAGCTTACGCAAAAAAAGTCCTCCCTTCACCCTTCTCCCCTCGGAGGCTTCAGGCGTCTCTTTTTCCTTTCCGGACTTCTTGAGAACTAAATTCTTTGAGCCTTATTGGTTTAAGGCAAAGCATCAATAAGCATAGCATACGTCCGTCGCTTTACAATATGTAAAGAATATCGACAAAAAATTCGTCGCCGGGCATAAAGCCATTCCGTTTATCTCCAGAAAAACGGCCTCATTCTATACGATTAGCCACTATTGCCCGCTAACCGTGTTTTTGGCATACCAATTGCCATAATGTTTTCCGCCAAAGAAGATGTCTCCCATCTCTTTACAATCTGTAGATACGAATTTGGAGGAAGACATGGTTCACCGTGCTACAACCGATATCCAACGTAAAGCGAGCTTCTGGGCAAGCAAACCAGGGTACAAGCCTGTCCTGTTCATAACCGCTGCTATTGTATTTGCCGGAGTGGTTATTGCACCTCCTCCCCGGAGCATGGTTGACCTGGCGGGAAAGGCCGGACCCCCCGGTTACAGGCTGGCAGGCGGGTGTGAGACTATTACAGACTGTATCAATAAAAAGCTCCGTCCCGCGGCCTTTAAGGCATCAAGAAAAGAGGATAAACAAAAGGTCGCGGAATCGGCGCCCCTATTCACGGACAGAGAAGCGGCCCAATTGGCAAAAACAATGCTGGCCATCTTTTTCTTGGCGGTCTTTCTCTGGGCAACGGAGGCCCTGCCCCTGGGGGCCACCGATTTGCTGGCAGCAGTCATGCTGTATCTGTTTTCCATCCTTCCCATCAATGAGATCTCCAAGGCTTATATGCAAGATGCCGTATTTTTTATCTTCGGCATTCTTGTGGTTGCAGTAGGTGTGGCAAAGACCGGACTTGACAAACGGATAGGTCTGATACTCTTGAGTCGGATAAGGAGCGCCAGGGCGTTCGGCCTCGTGTTTCTTCCGCTTCTGGCGATGTCGGCGAGCTTTTTGTCCGAGCACGCCCTTGTGGCCCTTCTTATTCCTGTCTTGATGGGCGTGTACAAAGTGACGTGCAGGATGCACGGTGTGGAAAAAGACCCGGCGCTGGCCGTCTTTCTCCTATTGGGTATATGCTTTGCCGCGAACCATGGCGGGCCGGGGTCTCCCGCGGCGGGCGGGAGAAACGCAATTATGGTAGGCTACTTCATGGAATATGGGGCCACCATTTCCTTTTTAGATTGGATGAAATATGGCATGCCCTTTGTCCCTCTGATGGGCATTGTCATAGGCTCCTACATGTATATACGTTTGAAACCGAAATTCCGTGTCCAGAATGTCAACCCCGGTGAGGTCATCAAGACGGAAGTTGCCAGGATGCCCAAGTTCGGCGGAAAAGAGGCCAAGATGGCGGCCATACTGGTTTGTGTGGTGAGTGCATGGATAATTCTGGGGGAGCACTCTGGATTAGGGGGGCCCACCCTCTACGCGGTCATGGCCATGTTTCTCTGCCGTATTATCACCTGGGACGATATCCAGGAGGGTGTGGCTTTAGACGTGGTCGGCCTGTACGCCGCGGCCTGCGCCATGGGAGCGGGCCTTAAATTCACCGGCGGTGCCCTCTGGCTGGCCAATGCATTTGTTGCGCTGTTGCCCGATTTTATTGCGCACGGAGACAACCTGGCAATAGGAATCAGCGTTCTGACAGGGATTATGACCAATTTCATGAGTGACGGCGCCACGGTTGCGGCCCTTGGGCCAATCGTCCTTCCCATGGCGGAACTTGCTAATGTCCACGTGTGGAAACTGGGTCTGGCCTGCGCCTTTTCCTCTTCCTTCGCCAACTTTTTGGTTGTCGGGACCCCTAACAATGCTATTGCCTTTGGCATGGGCAAGGATCCTGAGACAGGGGAAAGATTGTTGAACGTTTTGGATTTCGTGAAGTACGGTCTGCCGGTCACAATCCTGGCGTGGCTTGTCCTGTGGTTTTGGTCCATTCTGGGATACTGGCAGTTCATGAGTTGGCCGGGACTTCCATAATTAATGCTGTGCGGCGTAAAGAGCTGTATACGGGCCTTTGTTCAAATGGGGTTGTAAGCCAATATGAAGAGTTCACTTTATCTGAATCTCCAGAGGAAGATCATTTCCCTCACCTTACTGGTTTCCTTTGCTCCGCTGATTATCCTCGGCGTGACCATGTACTGCCTGTTCTCCCGGACCGCGAGGGATAAGATCGAAGAACAGATAAGATATCGAGCAAGGTCGCAGTCAGAGGCGGTGGATCTGTTTTTAAAAGAGCGCACCGCCATTCTCGGCGCGATGGCTGAAAACCGAAATATCCTTGATATTACAGATGAAAAGAACCTTTCCCACGTATTAAATGTCATGAATTCATGGGCTGGGGCCTTTGTGGATCTGGGCGTAATTGACAATGCGGGCCGGCACCTTGCCTATGTGGGGCCCTATGATCTTAAGGGCATGAATTACTATCAGGAACCCTGGTTTGCCGAGGTCATGAGCAAAGGGATCTATGTCAGCGATGTCTACATGGGTTTCCGGCAGTCGCCACATTTTATTATTGCCGTAAGACGCCAGGAGGACGAGAGTAGCTGGATACTAAGGGCAACTATTGATCCGGATGTCTTTAGTGGAATCGTGAGATCAGCACAGATAGGAAAGACAGGGGATGCCTACATCATAAATAAGGCCGGCGTTTTTCAGACAGGTCCCCGGTTTGATGGGCAGATTCTGTCCAAATCCGAACTAAACCCGAGTTTATTCGGCGGAAGGACGACGGTTTCTGAGCATAAAAATGGTCGTGGCAAAAAACTTCTCTATGCGGGCAGTTGGCTCAAAAACGATAAATGGCTTCTCATCATCAGCCAGGATCCGGCCGAGCAATTGAGCGGGCTGCTTGCCGCGCGAAATGTGGAGATCAGCATCATTATTTCCGGTATCCTGGCAATTATCCTGACAACGGTTTTTACAACTCGTTTGACAGTCAACCGGCTAAAACAGACGGATTTAAGGATGGATGAACTCAATGCTCAACTTATCCAGTCTGATAAATTGGCGGCGTTAGGAAAAATGGCGGCCGGTGTCGCTCATGAAATCAACAACCCGCTGGCTGTAATTATGCAGAAGACCGGCTGGATGGAGGATCTGCTTTCTGAAGAGGATTTTCAAAGGTCCGAAAATCTTAAAGAATACAAGAAGTCCCTTACAAGCATAGACGAACACGTGGAACGGGCGCGAAAGGTCGTCCACGGGATGCTTGGTTATGCCCGCAAGATGGAGCCGCATCTGGAGGATGTGGACATAAACACGACCTTGAACCAGACGATCAGTCTTCTGGAAAATTACGCCAAAATTAATAATATCGAGATTCAAACAGACCTCCGTCCCGATCTGCCGATTATTGCAGGTGATGAGGCCCAGCTCCAACAAGTTTTCTTGAATATCATATCCAACGCGATTGACGCAATCGGCAAGGACGGTTTGATTCAGGTAAAAAACAACTGCGTGGGTTCAACAGTCAGCGTGAGTGTTACGGATGATGGGCCGGGTATTCCCGAAGACAAACAAAAAAAGGTGTTTGACCCCTTTTTTACAACAAAGCAAACGGGTAAGGGAACGGGACTCGGGTTATGGATCACCTATGGGATCATAGAAAGGATGGGGGGGTCCATTTCATTGAAAAGCGAACCCGGTAAAGGCAGCACTTTTTCCGTTAATATCCCCATTGTGCTGCCGGAGAAGAAATGAAGATGATCCTATAAACTTCAAAGCCGAAGTATAGCCAATTCTGGAAAGAATTTTAGGAGGCAAAAATGGACCATTTCATAGTTTTGGTCGTGGATGATGAAAAGGACTTCACGGACACCCTGGTCAATCGCTTGGACAAGAGGAATATAGATGCGGCCGGCGTTTTAAGCGGGGAGGATGCCCTTGAAGCGATGAAGGTGAGACTATTTGATGTGGTGATCCTTGACGTGAAAATGCCCGGCGGAATGGATGGGATTGAGACGCTCAGGGAAATCAAGAAGATCCAGCCCCTTGCCGAAGTTATTTTGCTGACCGGTCACGGATCGGTGGAAACGAGCATCGAGGGGATGAAATTAGGGGCCTTCGATTACCTCCTGAAGCCCGTAAAACTGGAAGATCTCCTCGTAAAGATGGCTCAAGCCTTTGAAAAAAAAGACGCCCATGATCAGAAGATTCGAAGCGCCAGGATCAAAGAATTAATCCGTTTTCCGGGAAGGGTGTTTGATCAGGAAAAAGAAGAAGAGACATAAGATTTAAGGCCATGAAGGAGAATCATTATTCAGGTGTAAGAAGGAGCATTTTGGGCGGCATGATTTTGGTGCCCTCCCTTCCGTTTGTCTTGGTTCTGGGCATCGGGTACTATTATTTTGCCACATCTCTCCAGACCAGCACCATCTCCAGCATGAACAGGATTGTCAAAGACCACCGTCAGATGATTGATTCGTTTTTTAGCGAGCGAAAGGCCGACCTTGGCTTTATTCTCCACACATATAAATATGAGGATCTCACGGAGTCTCAAAAACTCTATGATGTCTTTGCCGGGCTGCAACGTGTATCCAGCGCGTTCTTGGATCTTGGCGTTTTTGATGAAAAGGGCCTCCATGTCAGTTACCAGGGACCTTACAAATTGGCCGGCAGGGATTATGGGAGTGAGGGCTGGTTCAAGGAGGTTCTAAAGGAGGGCTGTTACATCAGCGATGTCTTCCTTGGCTATCGCCGCATACCCCACTTCATCATCGCCTTGGCCGGACAGGATGGTAGAAAGAAATGGGTTATTCGGGCCACCATTGATACCTACATGTTTAACGGCCTGGTCAAAAAAGTGCACATTGGCAAGACCGGTGAGTCCTACCTAATTAACAGAAACGCTGTATTCCAGACTGAGAGACGTTCAGGCGGGAATCTTATGGATAAAGCCCCTGAAAACATCAAATACCCTTTATCCCGTAGCGGGGTAGAGAACTTCGTTTTAAAAGATCAAAGGGGAGATGCGCATTGCTATGCCACGACCTGGCTCAAAAACAAGGATTGGCTGCTGGTCGTGAGACAGGAGAAGGCGGACGCGTTCAGGCTCCTTTATTCAGCTGGCTATCTGATCCTTCTCATTTCCATAGTGGGCGGCGGAGGCATTGTTGTTCTCGCCTTCTACATGACCGGCCGGATTGTCAGGCGAATGCAGCAGATGGATATGGAAAAAGAAAAACTGGGTGATCAGCTCATCAGGGCCGGACGATTAGCGGAATTAGGCGAGATGGCGGCAGGGTTCGCACATGAGATCAATAATCCGCTCCAGATAATGAAGAGCGAGCAGGCGCTTATGGATGCCGTTTTTTCAGAACTGAAGGAAAAAGGCCAATTAAAGGAATCAGAGGATTTGGCCGAATTGGAGGACTCCATAGCCCAAATAAGGCTTCAAATCGAGCGTTGTTCAAAAATTACACATTCCATACTCGCCTTTGGCAGAAAAGGTGAAGCCGAACCAACGGCCGTGGACCTACGGACTTTCATTCCTGAAGTCACAGGCATGGTCGCCAAGAAGGCAATTGTCCATGGGATTCAGATGAACCAGGCTTTATTGGAAGCCCTCCCTCCGGTTCGTGTTGACCCGGCGCTTTTTCAACAGGTCTTGCTCAATCTCTTAAACAACGCCATTGACGCGATCCTGGAAAGACATGGTGCCAGCGGCGGAGAGATGTCTATTGAAGCCCGTCCGGCAGAAAATGGAGACGTGGAGATTTCTGTCAAAGATAACGGCATCGGAATCAGCCCGGATAATCAGGAAAAGATATTCAGGCCCTTTTTTACCACGAAACCGGCAGGCAGGGGAACAGGATTAGGCCTTTCCGTATGTTACAGCATAATAGACAACATGGGTGGTGTCATGAAGTTGAGCAGTGAAAAGGGCGTTGGTACGACTGTTACGATACTCCTGCCAAAAGAGACTCGCTGACGAGGCAAATATTTCGAAAGCTCAACGGCAACTTCCAAAGAAAACACGGTTAGCGGAGCTGATATTTGAGCAAGAATCGGCCTTTTGAAGGTAAGACACCACGACCCGAGGGAATCTCTTTTGCCAAAGCCGAATTACAATGGGTCAGCAACAGGGCGATGAATGTTTCGAAGACCGATCAGCACTACGTTTTTGGGATGTTAGAACAACGGGGGGATATAGGATGGAACATATGAAAATTATGTTGGTTGATGATGAGGAGAGGTTCCTTTCCACCACCAAAAAACTTCTTGCGAGGAAAGGTCATGATATTTTCACTGCAACCGGCGGCGCTGACGCCCTCGAACAACTGCGAATCCACAGTATTCACGTGGTGATCTTAGACGTCAAGATGCCAGGCATGGACGGCATTGAAACCTTGAAGGCCATTAAAAGGATTTATCCTATGGTTGAGGTGATTATGCTGACCGGTCACGGCACAGTGGATTCCGCCGTTGAAGGTTTGAAGTCCGGAGCCACGGACTATTTGACCAAGCCCACCGATGTGAATGACCTCATTGAAAAAGCGGAAGAGGCATTTGAAAAAAGACAGAGACTGGAAGAAAAAATCCGTGTGGCCCAGGTGCGAAGCTTCATGAAGTCTCCAGGTGAGATTATTAGAGAAACCGAAAAGAGTTCACGCGAAAGATGAGGTGAAGAAAATGTCTCAGGTCAAGAAAAAGGCCACGGGATACGATAAGTATGTTGACTGGCGACTGTTCTCTATACCTGTTGTCCTGTTTTTTGCAATCCTGATCCTGCCGACGCCTTACGGGATGAAGGACGTGGGTACGGAGGTCAAGGTCGGGCCGAAAACCGTTATTAATCTTGTCACCACGGAATTGTTTAATAACAAGAGCATAGAAGTGGCCCAGTGGGAACTTCTCACTGCCCGGATAATGGAAAGAAATATGAGGATGGGAGCGCTTTCCAGAGGTCGTTTTCTAAAACGGGACATCAAGTGGTGCGAAAAATACGAGATTCAGGCAGATTCCGAAAACCTGAAAAAGGCTCAGGACTATATTAACGAGACAGTCAGTGATGAAAGGTTTTCCACAATTATGAAAAAGGCCGTGGAACTCAGGAGAGACGGCCTCAAGTATGAGGAGCTTTCCGGCAGGGACAGGAAGGCCGCCGATAAAGGGGCCTGGCACATTAAGGTCGCCATAGGCATGATGGTTTTTGTGGTTTTCTGCTTCATGACGGAATGCATCCCCTTGCCGGGTGTCGCCTTTTGCATCGGTCTTATCCTTGTTTGCACGGGCGTTGTAACAAGACAGCAGGTGGCCATGCTCTACTGGAGCGACGCCTGCTGGTTCATTATGGGGAGCCTCATGTTTGCAGCGGCCTTTGTCAAGACCGGTGTTGACAAGAGAATATGCCTCATGATGTTCAGAAAACTGGCCGTTCCCAATGTGAAATGGGTCACGCTTATTTTCTTTATAATCATTTCACCCCTTGCGGCCTTTATCTCAGACCATGCCTTAGCCGCCATGTTCCTCCCCATAGGCATGCTGCTTTACCAGAACAGCCTGACCGATGAGGTCCCGGAGGACATGGAGCTTGCCAAGATGATGATGATATCCATTGCAATGGCCTGTAACATAGGAGGCCCGGGGGCCCCGTCAGGCGGCGCAAGAAACGTAATAATGATGACCTATCTTAATGACATGTTCGGCTTTGATATCGGTTACTTCCAATGGGTCACCTATTGCTTTCCCTTTATACTGGTCATGATCCCTATAACATGGTTCACGGTGAATCTGCGCTTCAGGCCCAAGATCACTTCCCTCGCCCCTGCCATGAACCAGCTGCAAAAAGAAATAGGGAAGATGGGAGGATGGAACAAGAGGCAAATATGGGCTCTCATCATATTTGTCATTATGGTATACGGCTGGTTCACTGAAAAGGTCTTCTTCAACATGGGTATATATCCCGTTCGTCTCGGCATAGGGGTGATAGCAGTTGCAGGCGCGGTGGCCTATCTCCTTACCGGCGTCGTAAATTGGAGAGACTATCAGGAGAGAGTGGACTGGGGGGTAGTCTGGCTTTATGCCGGGGCCATCATCTTTGGCCGAACCCTGGACAGCACCGGTGCTGCCTACTGGCTGGCAAGATCTGTGATTGATCTTCTCGGGCCTTTGGGAATGAATTCCGGGCTTCCCCTCATGGCGACTTCCAATGGTCTCACGGCCATACTGACCAATCTCATGGCAGATGGCCCCGCCGCCGCCGCCGTGGGTCCAATCTCCCTTAACATGGCCGGTCTTGTCCATCCGGGTACCACATTCCTGCCATTTATGGCCATGGCCACGGCGATTGCCTCTTCCTTTGCCTACTGTTTGGTTATTGGAACGCCCCCGAATGCCATTGTTTATGCAAGCGGTTACCTTGAGCCAAGAGACTACCTTAGAGTAGGCATTGCCATGTGGCTCTTCGCAAATGTGCTGATCATCCTTCTCACAGCATTCTACTGGGGTTTCAGGGGATTTGTGGGACTAACTGGATTCTAATGGATGATAATAATACCATCTCTGCTAACGTACTGTTTTCATAAGAAGGAGAGAGTCATGAAGCAGAAGAAAACCGTGTTTTACTCAAAGGGGGTTACCTATTTTGACAAAAAAGCGGAGCAGACCTTTTTCTTCATACTGACAATCATAATGCTTCTATGGGGCCTTTTCGCGAAGCTGGGTATCTTGACGGGCTAAGGGATCCAGTCGATTCTTTTGGGCTCTCGGAGCGGTGATTTTTCACTTCAAGGTCCTTTAAGGGATAGGACATGTCAAGAATAATCTAACAGGATGCCCTTAAAAAAGGAGGCGAATGAAATGGGCCATATGATAAAGGTCTTGATGGTGGATGATGAAGACCAGTTTCGTGCGACCACCAAGAAGCTATTGAACAGGCGGGGGTTCGAGACAATCCTGGCCGCCAGCGGCAAAGAGGCTATTGCCAAACTTCAAAAGGATCCTGATGTGGTCGTCTTAGATATCAAGATGCCTGATATGGACGGCCATCAAGCCCTGAAGGAAATCAAAAAACGCTACCCCGATCTTCCCGTAATCATGCTTACCGGGCACGGAGCCCGCCCTTCGGCAAGGGAGGCCCTCGTCGAAGGGGCATTTGATTACCTTTCAAAACCCTGTGATATGGATCTGTTAGCCTCCAAAATAGTGGAGGCGTTCCGGCACGGGAAAAGGCAGGAACCCTCCGAAGAGAAAAACGTCATGGACGTGATGGTCCCCATTGAAGAATATACAACCTTGAAAGGAGATTCTACCATCAGGGATGCCATCTTCGGTTTAAAAGAGTCTTTTGCATCAAAGGAATCGACAAGCAGAATCATGGAAACAGGGCACCGCTCTATCCTCGTCTTCGATAGCAGAGGAAAGGTCCAGGGTATTCTGGCTATTGCAGACTTGCTTAAAGGAATAATGCCCGCCTACCTCAGCGCGGCCAAGCCATCCACGGCAGACAGTATTGAGTACTCCCCGATGTTCTGGAAGGGTATGTTCATAAGACAGGTCAAAGATTTATCCAAGAAAAATGTCTTAGAGATCATGTCTCCGGCCCCATTCACGATTGACGGGGAGTCGAATCTCATGGAAGCGGCCTTTATGATGATCGAAAAAAAAGCCAGGCGACTTGCTGTAGTCAGATCAGGAAAGGTTGTGGGCGTGGTTCGTGAGCAGGACCTGTTTTTTGAAATGGAGAGGATACTTAAGAGATAAAACGGTAACTTCTCAAAAAGTCGGGGTATATCCTCGATATGATAAATCATGAAACCTCCTGAATCGAAGACATTATGCCTGGATATCCGGCATGTCTGTTGCCTCAACAGGGGCGCGTCGGGCAGGCCCCTTTCCGTCAGCTATCATTACCGTTTAGGACAGGTCGGGCAGTTATCCAATTTGATATCCAATCGTTTGGCTCCATCATTCAGCATAACCCTATGTGCGATCCGCCCCACTTTTATCAAGTATAGACCGGGGGAGAGATCGGAGAACCGGTATTTCCCCGCCCAGTCGGTCTCAGCACTTCTTATGGGCGTGCCGCTGTGTCCGTCAAGAAGTACGACCACCTCAGAAACAGCTGGCTCAGAAAGCGATGCCCCGACAAAGCCGTAGATGCTGTGTTCGATTTTCGAAATCTCCAGTTCCGGCCCCGGTGCGCACGAAGCGAGCAGAGATAAGCAGTACAGAATGGACATGGCGCCGACGAAATAACTTCTCATGGCCGTCTCTCTTTTTCCTCCGGTTTTTGGTGACTTACAGGTCTTTTTCAGTGGCCAGACACAGCCTCCCGGCCCCGGCCGCCTTTGCCACATCCATAACCTTGACAGCCTTGTTCAGGATTACGCCCCTGTCGGCCCTGACAACCACCAGTTTATCCTTCTGAGCCCCTATCATTGCCTTGAGTCTCGTAAATAGGTTGGCGATGCTGGTCTCCTGATTGTTCAAATAGGATCTCCCGTCTCGATCTACATAGACCGTAATGGTTTGCTCTGTCTGGTGTGCAGAGGCCTTAGCCTGGGGAAGTTTGATCTTTATCCCTTCGTCCACCATGAAGTTCGTGGTCAATAGGAAATAGATCAGAAGCATAAATACAATGTCGATCAGAGAAGTAAGCGGAGCCTGAATTTCATAACGCGGCCTTTTTTTACGATGAACCAACATAACATATTCCTTTGTCATGCATTTGCACGTCCGTTATGCAGGCCTGAAACAACCTTAATAAAGGTGACAGACCCGTCCTGTAACCGTGCCTCATAATTGTCCACACGGGAAAGAAGATAACTATGTGCTATCATGGTTGGTAAAGCAACGGCAAGGCCAAGGGCTGTGGTCATCATGGCCTCCCAGATTCCGCCTGCAAGCACGGCCGAATTTACCTTGCCCCCCATCTCTTGAATGACCATAAAGGCCTTAATCATACCGATGACCGTGCCCAACAGGCCAAGCAATGGTGCAATGTTTCCGATGGTCGCCAGCGCCTGGATATAGCGGGAAAGGCCTCTCACCTCTTCATCGGAGGCATGGGCAATTACGGTTTCAAGGGTTTCCCGATCCTGATCCTTCACCTCCAGGGCCTGTGCCAGCACTCGACCCATGGGCGAATCACTCCCCACGGCTATTTCACGGGCTTTATTATCCTCGCCATTCTTCAATTGTTCGGTGACTCTTATCTCCAGGCCCTGTCCTCGATTTCTCATTCGCGCTAGGCGGATCACCCTTTCCAGAAATATGGCCAGGGCCACAACAGAGCAAAATAGAATAGGGATAACAAGCACACCCCCTTTTGCCAGAAATACAAACATTTCAAAAATCCTCCCTTGTTTAGAGACGACGAAAAAGCGGCAAAGAGAGCGGGTGGGGAAACTGAGGCCCCTGCTAACCTTCTCACTTACTCACCCGCAATATCTTCAACATCCGGCACGCCGTCAAAATTCAGATCCTTCGCACGTCTTATCAACGCCTCAAACTCATCATATTCTTCCCATAAATCCGCCTTCCCGTCGTTGTTGGTATCTTCATGAACGGCGGTTACCCGACTCTGCTCATAGTAATACCATGTATCCACCCGTCCATCGGCATTGTTGTCCTTTTCCGCCCTTACAGCCTCTTCTTCATCGTTGTAAAACCAGGAGGTGTTCAGCCCACCCGTGCCACCATCATCCTCTTCACTTCTTTTGAGCTTGCCGTTTGCATCATAATGCTCTCTCAGATTCAGACACCCGTCTTCATCTTCATCAAGCTCTTTAAGCCTTAACACCCCATTGTCATAGCAATACCGGGCTTCCACAGACTGGTTGCCATTATAGTCCATCTCAGTAACAACCGACCAAGGAGAACGATCAAACCACTGGGTGGTCTCAAACCTGCCGTCATGGTCCTGGTCCATAATCAGCCTGGCTTTTTTCTCATCCCTGTAAAACACTTTCATATCAACCGCGCCGTCCCCATTTTCGTCTTTTTCCGTTCTCACAAGCTTACCGTGGCGATAGCGTTGCCAGATATCCATCTTTCCATCAAGGTCGGAATCCTTTTCCAACCTTTCCTTTTCTTCGTGCTTGTCAAAAAAGATCTTTAGATCCGGCTTTCCATCTCGATTTTCATCCTGTGTCCGGAGGTACATTTTTCCTTTCTTGAAAAGCGAGACGATACCCATGTGCCCATCGCCCTTGTCGTCGTATTCCACCCTTATCGGTTCACCATCTTCATAGGTCCTGATCCTGTCTATCCGTCCTGTATATCGGGTGTCCTCCTCAATCTTTGAGGGCAGGCCCTCGGAGTCAAACCAGCAGAAAACGTCTTTTTTCCCGTCAAAGTTGGCGTCCTTTTCCTGATAAATGGGTTTGCCGTTCTCATATCGCAGAAGGATGTCAAACACCTTATCCAGGTTCGAGTCTTTTTTTTGTTCAAAGGGCTGTGAGTCCCTGAAAGAAGTGACAATTTCAAACCATCCATCAAGGTCCGCGTCCTTTTTCTGTTCCAGAATTTGCCCCTGTTGATAGAATCGAAAGGTTTCCATGCTTCCGTCCTCGTCAAGATCGTGACGGCTCCTCTCCGGAAGGCCCTCTGAATCATAGAACACGATCCTTTCTACCCGTCCGTCACCGTCTGCATCCACCTTTTGTTCAGCCGGTTTCTCATTCTTGTACGTCAGCCAGATGTTTGGTTTCAGGTCTTTGTCCGTATCCCTGGTATAAGAAGAGAGCAGGCCGTCCTTATATAAGTAGATCATGTCAAACATGCCATCATTGGTCGTGTCTTTTTCTACCTTAAGGGGACGCTCCTTTTCATCAAAACAGACGACCTGTGTGATTTTGCCTGAGCTATTCAAACGTTCGCACCGGACCCTCTTTTCTTTTTCAAAATAGTCCCGGCTGTCAATTTTTTGATCGTGATCAGAATCTCTTTCAGCCCTGATCAATAATTCATTTTGATAATACTGGAAACGGTCCATGATACCGTCTCCATTACTGTCGATTTCAAGCCCCAGGACCCTTCCTGTTCCATCAAGGTGGATGATTCGATCTGTTTTTCCATCGTCATCCGTATCTCTTTCCACGACCTTGCCTTTTGCCAGGGCCGGGCCCATGGGGAATACCCAGAGGGTCCACATCAGGGCCAAAAATCCTAAATGGACGAAAATCGAAAATCTCCCGCTCACGTGTCTGTTCCTCAAATTGGTTTGGATCCCCCCCTCATTCCACCCGGAAAGCAGATCAGGTTGTCTCAAATATAATATTAAGTTCCAGAGGGATGTCGCCTTCAAAGTGCCTGCGGGGGGGGCTCGGGAAAGGCGCTGAGTCCTGGATGGCCTGAAGCGCCGCATTATCCAGGCTCTGGTGTCTGGACGGCTTAACGACCTTGAGGTCCCTTACATTCCCCAGGAGGGTAATGGTAAACCCTACAGTCACCCGCCCTTCTATGTTTCTGGATTTTGCCGCCTCCGGATATCTTTTTTTTGCTTCTATCCTGAGAATCACCATTTCAAAGTAGCTGTCGGGCGTACTGTAATCCGCAGTATCTGTCAACTCTCCCAGGCTGTAAGCGTCGCCATTCATGCCCTCGGGGATGTCCGGTATGCCTATCCCCACCATGAGACCGTCGGACAGGTTGCTGTCCGCGGAGTCCAATTTAATAGGCCTGAATTTGGGTATACGCCGCTGGGTTATCCGGAGTTTTTCTATTTTCCGCGGCTTTTCGGGCGTTTTTGGCCTCTGTTTCGGACGCGGAATATCCCGGGTTAAAGGTTTGGAGATATCCTGTAAAGTAAGCTCAATGGCCTGTAACATATTTGAATTATAGACCCCGGAAATATGCAGACAAAGAATGGCATGTATCCCGATAGAAATACCGATCAGCCCGCGAAATAACCAGTTGGGCTTTCTTTTGATGGCGCAACTTGTTTGCATGTTATTCATTGTAATGGTTCTGAATTATTCAAAAGAAGGTAACTGTAAGCGAAACCCCGAAGACCCGATCCGGCATGGGATACCCGTAGACCTCTTCATAGTTTTCTTCGAATATATTGTTGGCATAAATAAGCAGTTTTGTTTTACTTATGACACCCTGCCATATACCCAGGTTGAGGTTCTGTTCAATACCCAAATCGGCGGTAAAGAAATCATCCAGGTCATAGCCGCCTTCGCTTTTCCTCTCGCCCACATAGCGCAGATCGGTTGTGATCAGGGTATTTTCAAAC
>JAXHTA010000010.1:0-18896 GCA_034190285.1 Thermodesulfobacteriota bacterium
ATCCGATCTGGGCGGCTTCTCACGCAAACTCCGTCATACTATTGAGGGAGGGGATATCCGCGCATATCTGGGAGATCTCGTAAATAAGGTGCGGGCCAGTGAAAAGATAGAGGTCCTGACAAACGCCTCCATTGCGGGTTTCGGGGGATACAAAGGGAATTTTGCCACAGAACTTGTTGTCGGCCCTGAAAAACAAGACCGCACAGTTAAACATGGGGTCATAATTGTGGCGACCGGCGCCAATGAATACAAGCCTAATGAGTATCTTTACGGCGATGATGCAAGGGTCGTAACCCAGGTTGAACTCGATGACATACTTGAAGAAAAAGGCGCTTCCGACCTCAAAAGCGTTGTCATGATCCAGTGTGTCGGCTCCCGTAATGATGACAACAAGGAATGCTCACGCATATGCTGTCAGACAGCCGTAAAGAACGCACTTCATATCAAAAGACTTAATCCTGATACCAGGGTCTATATCATTTATAGGGATATGCGCACATACGGATTACTTGAGGATTTCTATGCCGAGGCCAGAGAAAAAGGGGTCATATTCATACGATTTGACCAGGAGTCTCCCCCTGAAATCACGAGTACTCGAGAAGGCGTCGCTGTTAAGATCAAGGACCACATCCTGCAACGAGACATTGAGATACGGGCTGATATCCTGGCCCTGAGCGCCGGTGTAGTGCCAGAGAATACAGAAGAACTAAGCCGTATAATGAAACTCAACCGCAACCAGGAAGGTTACTTTATAGAGGCCCACGTCAAGTTGCGGCCTGTTGATATGCCCGGTGACGGCATCTTTCTATGCGGG
This sequence comes from Thermodesulfobacteriota bacterium, assembly GCA_034190285.1. Taxonomy (GTDB): domain Bacteria; phylum Desulfobacterota; class DSM-4660; order Desulfatiglandales; family Desulfatiglandaceae; genus JAXHTA01. The sequence continues at coordinate 815 of JAXHTA010000010.1, forward strand.
AGCGCCCATGGTCCAAAATTGATTTCTGAGGCCATCTCCCAGTCCCAGGCGGCAGCTTCAAGGGCAACAACCTTTCTGGCCAAACCGGAGATCAAGCTTTCGGCTATCACAGCCAAAGTCAATACGGATCATTGCGTAAAATGCCTTACCTGTGTGCGCTCTTGTCCGTTTGAAGTACCGGCATTTAATGATGATGAGGGCATTATTGAAATCGACGAGGCCATGTGTCACGGATGCGGAGTATGTGCTGGCGTATGCCCAAGGGAGGCAATCCAGTTGAACTTCTATGAAGATGATCAGATTGCATGCAAGATCGATGCATTGTTGGCAGAGGCAGTGTAAGGGGGATGTGATGAAGGATTTTAATCCTACTATTATAGCGTTTTGTTGTGACTTTTGAGGGTATTCGGCCGCGGACCTGGCAGGTTCCATGCGTCTCGATTATCCTGCAAATATTAAAATCATCAGGGTGCCTTGCACCGGGAAAGTCGATGTCATGCATCTTTTGAGGGCAATTCAAAGAGGCGCCGACGGCGCATATGTTGTGGGCTGCCTTGAAGGGACATGCCATTATAATGAAGGCAACCTAAGGGCGCGTGAAAGGGTTGGGCACGTCCGAATGCTGCTGGATGAGATAGGCATTGAGAGTGACAGGGTCAGGATGTATAACCTTTCCTCGGGCGAAGGTCCTACCTTTGCAGCCTATGCAAAAGAGATGACCGAACATATAAAGGAACTCGGACCGAACCCGTTGAAGAAATCACCAGGCGCCTGACAGTAGCCCAACTGCAGAAGTCAAATAGCCAATAAGGAGGTTGTATGATAGTCGCCAAAAGAAAACCCTTTGAAGAAATAAAGGATATGATCAAGTCCTATAAGAGTGTCCTGAATGTGGGTTGCGGCACCTGTGTGGCCGTTTGCCTTGCCGGGGGTGAAAAGGAAGTGGACGTCCTTAACGCTGAACTTGACATGGCCAGGAATCTGGACGAAAACCCTATTGAGTTGGGGGCATTCACCGTTGAAAGACAGTGTGACAGGGAATACCTTGAATCCCTGGATACTCAGGTAGACAAGTATGAGGCAATTCTTTCCATGGCATGCGGTGCCGGCATTCAGTTTCTGGCCGAACGTTACCCTGAAAAACCTGTATTTCCCGCCGTGGATACGACTTTTATCGGTGTAAACCAGGATGTGGGATGGTACGAGGAGCGGTGCCGAGCGTGCAGTAGCTGTGTCTTGGGGACGACGGGCGGGATTTGCCCTGTAACAATGTGTGCCAAGGGCCTGTTTAACGGGCCGTGTGGTGGTACCAATCAGGGTAGTTGCGAGATAAACAAAGACCAGCCCTGTGCCTGGTACTTGATCTACGAACGACTGGCAAAACAGGGCCGTTTGGACTGTATAATGGACATTACTCCGGCAGTAGACTGGCGCAACCAGACTCCGAGAACGGTCCTACAACCAGGTTACAAAGAGCCCGAGGCAAATCATTGATGAATAGTTTTTTATCCTGAACTTTTATAAGGAAGGCCGATATGAAATCAGGAAGCAATCTAGAGAAAATTTTAGAGGCCGGTCATTTTGCATTTACAGGTGAACTGGGTCCGCCCCGGGGAGTCGGCGCAAAAGAGGTGAGAGAAAAGGCCGCCTATTTAAAGGGTAATGTGGATGCCGTCAACATTACCGATAACCAGACCGCTGTGGTCCGAATGTCAAGCTGGGCTGCCAGTTTGATACTAATTCAGGAGGGCATTGAGCCCAACTTCCAGATGGTATGCCGGGACCGCAACCGCCTTGCCATGCAAAGCGATATACTTGGCGCCTCTGCCCACGGCATAAAGAACATGCTGTGTCTTTCCGGTGATCACTGTCAATTCGGTGACCATCCCCAGGCAAAAGGCGTGTTTGACATAGATTCTATGCAGCTTATTTCAATGGTCAAGGGGATGCGTGACGAGGGCAAGTTCCTTGGCGGAGGCGACCTCGAAGAGGCCCCTAAGATGTTTATAGGCGCAGCGGCTAATCCCTTTGCCGAGCCTTTTGAATTCAGAGTCCATCGCCTTGCCAAAAAGATACAAGCCGGGGTCGACTTCATACAGACACAGTGTATCTATAACATGGAGAAATTCCGGGAATGGATCAAGAGGGCAAATGACATGGGACTCACCGAAAAGGCTTATATCCTTGCTGGCGTGACCCCGTTCAAGAGTGTCGGTATGGCGCGGTACATGGCAAAATCTGTACCCGGCATGGATGTCCCTGATTCCCTGATAGAACGGTTAAAGAAAGCTGGCAAAGGCAAAGTGGCGGAAGAGGGCATCAAATTCGCCGTGGAACAAATCGAGGAATTCAAAGAAATGGAGGGAGTAGCAGGCGTCCACCTCATGGCTATCGAATGGGAGCACAAAGTCCCGGAGATTGCAGAAAGGGCCGGCGTTCTTCCCAGACCGCAAGTGTAAAGCCACCAAATCCACGCTTTTGATGAAAAAACGGAAGCCCGCAGGATTTTACGGGGATCGTGCGGGCTTTGTTCATAATAATCCCGACACAATTCGCCCGCCCACTCTTACTTCTTTTGCCCCGCCCCTTTTCTTATGGCGGCTTCTAAGGACATCTGCTCCATCGATTATTCAGGCAAGTTCCGGCGCTTGCCTGCAGATCTAATCGCAAAATATGGAATGACAAATGTTACGAATACCAAAATCTTGAGAAACGCCATGCCGCAGTAATGCATCAGATCAAAGTCTTGCCTGGTTATGTCGAAGATCCTGCTATGAAAACCGTAGATCCAGTCGCCTGCGATCAGGAATATCACAAACCAAGAGAGCAACAATGCAAAGCTATATATAAGACACCTTAGCAATATAGCTGTAATGAGGCGTGTATCCATTCATCTGCACCTCCAAGGCCTGATGTCATTGCAGATCGGCACCTAGACACGGTTCCCAGAATCTCCGCGCTGGCGCCATGTTCCCATATGAGAACTCAACCTTAACGTCGCATAAAATTTGAGTTCAAAACGCTTTGGATGAGGTCAGCAAGGGATGTCAGGACATTTTCAGGGGTGAAAGCGTATTAAACATACGGTGAAATCCTGAAAATAACATAACGTTTCTTGATGGCCTGATATAAAACGAGCGTAGCGTTTTTGGGCCAAAGATTTATGCAACCTTAGGGTCAATATAACCCCCGTACACGCTCAACATAGATCAAAGTGTCAGAGGGCTTATAGAATGCAGAAGCGAAGATGGTCTTGTGTTTGTCGTAGATAGGACGATAGACGTCATCATCAATAGAGGAGAGGGCTTGCGGGCAGAGTTCGCAAGCCCTCAATCTTATTGGTCTTACTGGTAGGCACGATGGGATTTGAACCCATGACCCCTACCGTGTCAGGGTAGTGCTCTCCCCCTGAGCTACGTGCCTGTATGATTAGTGATTATCAGTCCAGGTACGGGATGTCAAGTCTTGCTGCAATATATTTTCAATCGTTGATAGATCCCTCACCCATTATCCGGAACCAGTACCGCATATAATGCAACCCGGAGCTGATGGTGAAAACTGCAGTCACCCAAAATACATATTCTGCAAACTGAAAGAGAATCGGGAAATAGCCTGCAGAAAGCACCATGAAAACAGTGGTAAGTTGTAAGCAGGTTGTCATTTTGCTCAGGATCGAGGGTTTAACAACAAAATCCGTGCCATTCAAGAATAGAATCAACACTCCCAGCAGGATCAAAATATCCCGGCTTATGACGACGACGGTCAACCATGCAGGCACAATACTCTTCACAGAAAGACAAATAAAACCTGCGACCAGCAGAAGCTTGTCCGCCAACGGGTCCAGATAAGCCCCGAGTTTGCTCTTCTGATCACATAGTCCTGCGACCAATCCGTCGGCGCCATCGGTCAGACCGGCCAGCACAAAAATTATCAATGCAGGCAAGAACTCATCGTTGATAAGGTAAATGATGAAGATAGGTGCCAGAATAATTCTTATTGACGTAATCAAGTTGGGGATAGTCATAATTACCGGAGCAACTCTCAGATCAACGGAACATACTAATTGTGCCCCTTAATGTCCTCAATTTCAAGCATTATTTCTCCCCATTCGTTCCGATGATAGTTCATTGAATATGGGAGGTTTTCATGATTCAGGACTCGGTTCAGGAAGCTATTGCTGTCTCCCTGGAATTCGACCTCAATGGATATGGAGCCCTTCCTGACCCGTGTCTGTCTCACGGATTCTACACCTGTTACATCTCCTCTCAGGAAATCAGTGAACATCTTTAACTGGCGGTAGTTGCTCAAGCCCTTTAACGTAATCCCCACGCGGCTGATGCCTACATGCCCGGAGCCGACAACATCAATAATGGTTGGAATTAACCTTGCGGCCAAAAGATCAGCCAGCCTTTCGAGTGTCTCGACCATCCGAACTTCATCCTCCAGCCCACCCTCAACCTGTTCAACCTGGAAGCCTTGACATATCTGTATACCCTGCCTCACATCCAGGGCCTTAAGGGCCAGAGAAACCTTTCCTTCATTGAAAGTCTCGGCCCTACCGTAGATTACTACATCAGCGGAGAAGATAGTTCCCCACTGCAGAACGTCCGCATCCCGAAGTTCAGATGACCTCAAGTCTTCGGAGTATTCGATCTCAGGCAAGCCAAGTGTCCGATTGATAGGGCTAAGACCCCTCTTCTGAAAAACATTATGCAGAGCAAGTTCCGTGGGCCTCAAAGCAGAATGGACGTCCGGGTCCTTCCACCAAGAATAGTCTATCCCTTCCTTGGTTTCTGAAACCAGGAAAAGGACCCTGATGGCTGGGCCTTGAGTAAGGACGAGCCCCGCCTGTCTCAGTCTTTCATCCAGGACCTTTTCGTTGATCCTGAGTCGAACGAGAACCTTGTATTTGTTGGCAATCTGTTCTTCCGTCAAGATATGGAACTTCTCAATTTCATCCTTGGCCGCGGGTATTATTTCCTGAATCAGCCTCTGGAAGTTGTAGACGGAGTCCTGCCCCCCCAGTCGACGCAGAAGATAGCTTTCTACACCTTTCACCAATGCCTGGGAGATAGCGCTTTGCTTTGCCCGGGCCAGATCTCCGCTTACAATGGTACCTGTTCCAATGACAAGAACTTCATTGTCCTCCGGCCTGCTTCCGGTTTCGGCATATAGGAAGGCCGTTCCGAAAAAGGAAAGGCACAGAAGAGTGCAGGTTATAATGAATTTAACGCTTTTTCTTACGGCATTTCTATCTGTCATCTTCTCCGCTCTCAATCAAGTCTGGTAAACTTCTGGATAAAACCGCCGTTCGATGAAATAAGGCGAGGCGAAACACTTTGACCTCGGGGTCTTTCTTGGCAACGCCGCATAAACATCCTCTTCTTATCAAACGGCGCGTTGGCTGCGAAATAAGGCGCTGGACAGCCCCATAAGGCAGCCCACCCAAGGCCTTCCGCCATGTCTACCTAAGCCAAACCCCCTTCCATAGTCCAGGGGGCATGCCATGAGCTATAAAAAATTCGTGACGCGGCTTTGCCAAGAAAGATTTCCTCGGGTCAACGCGCCCTATTTTTGAAAAGTTTAATGCTCACGGCAAAGCCTTCCGGATTCTAACATGGCACCCACATGACCCTCCAAAAGGAGGATGTGTCCGGACTTTGTCTATGAGCTGTTCTTCAATTAGAACACAAAGAAATAAAGGTCAAGGAGTCTTATGCAGGAACGCTCTTATCTTCTGCAAAACCAGATCCAGGTCTTCAGGTATGACCCAGGTGATCTCCGGATCGGCCTTGAACCATGTCAGCTGTCTCTTTGCATATCTCCTGGTATCCCTCTGAAGGTTATGGATCGCCTCAGCAAGGGACCAATCACCTTTCAGATACCTGACCATGTGCCTGTATCCGATGGCCTTCATTGGTTTGAGGGCCTCCGAATAACCGTTCTTCAATAAGGATTCAGTTTCTTCGGGTAGGCCGGCCTCAACCATGGCCACACTTCGCTCATTGATATGATAATAAAGTTTTTCTTTATCTACCTTCAAACAGAGCTTCAGGGCACTCAAGGGTCTGTTTCCGAAACGGTGCTCTCTAATAAGGTCCGAAGGGCGCTCATTTGTCAGATGGACAATTTCAAGGGCCCTCGTGATCCTTTGCCCATCATTGGGGTGAATCTTTTCAGCAGACTCAGGGTCCAGTAACCTGAGCCTTTTGTGCAGACTGGCTGGTCCATAGAACTCGGACTCCTGGCGCAATGATTCCCTTAACCCCTTATCTGTTGAGGAACACTCCAAGAGACCTCCGAGCAAGATCTTTATATAAAGGCCGGTCCCCCCGACAACAAGACAAGTCTTTTCCCTCATGTTAATGTTCTCAACAAGGGGGAGAGCCATGGAGCGGTAGATTGCTGCATTAAACTCCTCATCAGGATCCACTATATCAAGGAGATGATGGGGAATTCCTTTCTGCTTTTCAGGTGTTGGCTTGGCCGTGCCCAGGTCCATACGCCTGTAAACCTGCATGGAATCGGCGTTGATAATCTCACCCCTTAAAGCCTGCGCCAATTCCACGCCGAGGGAAGTCTTCCCGCTGGCCGTGGGGCCTGCAATAACAACAACCTTTGGTCTGCCGTTTTCCATCATATCCCGACCTTTACTCAGACAATCCTTTTAAACATCTTTGCAATCTCATAATAAGTGAGTCGCTTGAATACGGGTCTGCCGTGCGGACAGTTTTCAGGCAAATCCATCCCCTCCAACTGGTTCAAGAGTTCAGCCATTTCCTCGTGGGTCAAGCGGTGTCCTGCCCGGATAGCACCGTGGCAGGCCATAGCTGTCAACGCCTTATCAAAGACGGTATCTTCCGGTCCGCCCTCTTCCAGGTCTGTTAAAAGCTCTGATATCAGAGAATCCCACTTAAGGTCTTTCAATGGGGCAGGAACCGACCTCAACAGAAACGTATTGCCCCCGAAATGATCGAGTTCAATGCCGAAACGGGACAGACGATCCCCGTTTCCCATAACGACCCTTTTCTCTTTCAAGGTCAGTTCCACCTCATGGGGAATAAGCAGGGCCTGATTTTCGATCTGCGAGTTGTGGGAAACCTTCTTTAGGTTTTCATAGACGATCCTTTCGTGGGCCGCATGCTGGTCGACCATGATGAGTCCATCTTCTACCTGACACAAGATGTACGTGTTTCCCAACTGCCCAATGATTTGCGGACCTCCCGCGACAATTGAGTTCACACGCATTTCCGCCCCGGCCGAGGCTGATTTTCCTTTAACCGGCTTAAAATAGTCCCGGGGCTTTTCAGCCATAAAAGAAAGGCTATCCTTTCTATCCAGACCCCACCTGTCTCTTTCATCCACTTTGTCAATAGGGCCATAAAAGGTCCGAACCAGCGCCTTCGATATGGTGGAAACGAGGGCCTGGTAAACCACAGCACCGTCATGAAATCGCACCTCCTGTTTGGCCGGGTGCACATTGACATCCACCTTTGAAGGATCAATTTCAATAAAAACAACCGCCTGGGGATACTGACCTTTCATGAGCCGCTGGGCATAACCCTCCATGATAGCCTTGGTCACGAGCCGATCCCGGATGTTTCGATTATTGACATAGACAAACAAACGATCTCCTCTGCTTCTGCTCAGCTCCGAAGGCCCAAGGTAGGCCCTGATCCTCAAGTCATGGTTCTTCTCTACTGCTTCTACCATGGACTCTGCGACCTGCCGTCCCATAAGGCCGGATAGTCGAGGCAGTTGCTCGTCAGAGGCCGGAAGGTTCATAATCATCTTTCCGGCATCGTCCAGCCTGAACTGTACGCCGGGGAGAGGAAGAACCGACCTTGAAAGGATGTCTATAATATGATCGGTTTCAGTCTTGGCAGCACGCAAGAACTTCCTTCTTGCCGGAACACTATAGAAGAGTTCCCCCACTTCAACAATTGTGCCGGTGGGCGATCCCATCTCCTCAATAGCTATCATCTTTCCGCCCGCAATCTTCAGCCTGTGGCCCGCAATCTGGTCTTTAGGACGTGATATGATACGCATTCGGGACACGGATGCCATGCTTGGAAGGGCCTCACCCCTGAAACCCAGGGACTTGATGGAAAAAAGATCGGACGCTGTCTCTATTTTGCTTGTGGCATGCCTTTCCACGCATAGGAGAAGGTCATCTCTTGACATGCCTACCCCATTATCGCTGACCTTGATCAGTTGTTTACCTCCCTTCTCGACATTGATAATGATTCGATCCGCTCCGGCATCAACACTGTTGTCGATCAATTCTTTGACAACTGAAGCAGGCCTGTCAATAACCTCCCCTGCGGCGATCTGGGAAGACACGTTTTCAGGTAGTACTCTTATCCTATTCATGATCCTATATGTTCACGGTGCAGGGCAGTTTGTCGGACAGTCGGCGAACTACATAACTTCGGCCACTGAAACCGTCCGATCTCCGAGCATGTTCACATAACTCCCCAACTCGTTGTCATACCATCCATAGATGACTGCCTGGGTGATTGCTATCTTTATCATGTCCTGACTTTCTCGATACAGGTTTTCCTGCCCGGCAACTGGACTAACCCTCTGCAAATCTATGCTTACCTCTGCTGTTCGCGTATGGGTCTCATGTCCTTCGATGATGGCCGCTGCCCTTGGAAGACCGATAATATCGGAAGAGACGTTTTGTTCCTCAGTATAGTGAAGATAGGCACGCGGATCTTGAATGCTGGCCTCCCTGTATAAATTGTTGATCGCCTCCCTCCTGATGGATTCACCGGACCTTTCCTCCTGGAGATTCACTACCAAAATGATCAACGACCCCGTCGTATTGGGAATCCGCACGGATTCAGCGATAAAGCCAATCTTTTTCATCTCCGGAAGAACAAGCCCGAGTGTGTCCGCGGCCCCCGTTGTGGTCAAAATGATGTTGTTCAAAATGCTTCTGCTCTTTCTTAGATCGCCTGCCCCCGACTTGGGAAGGCGGTCCAGGACTTCCTGGGAGCTTGTCACTGCATGGACAGTAGCCATGGAAGCGGTTAGTATCCTCTGGGACCCGAAAAAATCCAAGAGAGGTTTAATCATGTGCGCCAGGCACGTGGTCGTACAGGATGCACCTGAGATAAGTGTGTGTATCCGAGGGTCATAATCATTTTCATTTATTCCCATGACTGTGGTCACTGCATCGTCCGGCATGGGTTTGCTCTTATCTGTGACCTTGAAAGGAGCCGAAACGATAACCCTTTCCACCCCGGCCTCAAGATGCCCTCTTAGAGAACCCTTTGCATCATCAGGGGATACCGTAGGATCACGAAATTCCCCTGTAGTGTCAACCACCAGCCTGACACCGTGCTCATGCCAGCCGATTTCTCGGGGATTCCTGGATCGCCGTAATACCTTGACCCTCAGGCCATCGACTGTCATGGAACCCGTCCCTTCATCCAAATCCCGTATCACCTGGCCAGCGCGATATCCATGCAGATATCCGCCAAGGGGACCATAGGTGGAATCCCTTTCCAGGTAATGAGCCAGATCCCTCAAAGAAGTCCCCACATCTCGACCCACGTTGACCACCACTTCATCAAAATACCTTCGGGCGATATGGTGCCATAGTGTGAGTTTGCCGACTCTTCCCAGACCATTGATTCCCAGCTTCAAGCCACTAACAGTCCCATTTACAGAAAGCTCATCCATTTTAGTCCCTCTCTATTTCTCTGATCCTCATTTGGCCCGAATAGACAGAACCCTCCAGGCCGTCAATGCTGATCCAGTCCCCTGATTTCAGGGTCTGTTGATTGAATGAACAGGCTCTTTCCTTCTCCATACAAACTAAATCCGAGCACCCCACAACACAGGTCTTGCCCAATCTGTGGGCCGTAATCGCAGCATGTGAAGTGGAGCCTCCCCTGGCAGTGAGAAGGCCGTCAGCCTCATGTATTTCCCTGATATCATCCGGAACCGTGTCTCCTCTAATGAGGATCAACAACGCCTCAGGTTCCGTGTTTCGCCAGTACCGGATCTCTTCGATACTAAATACGATCTTTCCCTTCATGGCACCTCCACTCACTCCTATTCCATGCCCAAGGAGGTCAACGGGTGTTTCAGGTGCAACGTCAAAAGAATAGACCTTTTTTCTCTCCCTCATGACCATGTCCCGGGTCTGAAGACAGTAAAGACTTTTTGCGTTGGGTGCCTCAAATGTGAATTCCATTTCCTGAGGGCTCCATTCTCTTTCGTACACAAGCTCCTTTGCCCATTTTCTCATGGCCTGGTAGATCCCAGGGAAACGGGATTCAAGGGTCGTTTCGCTATCTCTGTTCTCGATCTCGGCCTGTTTTCTCGAAATGGGATGAGTACGGACCAGACCCGAAACCACGTCCTCACCCTGATTCCCAGGCGTGAAATCGCCCCATAATGTGAGCATGTCTCCGGACCATCTGGGGTTATGAGTGAAAAAGACTCCTGAACCGGACTTCTGCGAGAAATTGCCGAAAACCATGGCCTGAACCGTTACCGCCGTTCCCCAGTCATCAGAGATGCCCATGATCTTGCGGTATGTCTCGGCCTTGGGTGCGTGCCAAGAGTCAAAGACCTCCCGAATAGCGATGTGAAGCTGTTCAAAGGGCGATTCCTCGATCTCAATACCTCTGTCCTGGATCAATGACTTGTACGCCAGGGCGACTTCTTTCATCTGTTGGCCGGAAAAATCCCTTTTGTAAGGGATTCCTGATCGCTTCTTGAACTCACCTATCACGGCGTCGAATTCATCTCTCAGCAGCCCAAAGGCCATGCCGTAGGACTGAAGAAACCGTCGAAAGGTGTCCCAGCTGAACCAATCATTTCCTGTCCTGACAGCCAGGCCCTGAACGATCTTTTCATTGATCCCCACATCAAGGAAGGTGTTCATCATTCCTGGCTGAGAAATGGAGGACCCGCTCCTCACCGACAAGAGCAAAGGATTGTGTGGATCACCGAGGTGCTTTCCAGTCAACTTTTCAAGAGTGCCAACCTCATGAGCCACCTGTTCCCGGAAATTCTTGTTCGCAGGGGGATAATCCTTGACAATCTCGCGACACCTGAATACTTCAGTAGTAATGATGAAACCAGGTGGAATAGGCAGACCAAGGTCTTTCATTCTCACGAGGTTAAGTCCCTTATTTCCTAGATGGATGATGTCCGATATGCCTTTCTTTGGAGTTTCTAAAGACGTTACCACCTTCTGGGGATCGTAGCTGAGCAACAAGCGCAGCCTCTCTTTTGGGAGTTCGTGCGATTGTCGATAAAGGGTATTTAATATGCGGCTCAAAAAGAGATCAAGCTGCTGAAGACCAAGCGAAGAGGCAATCCTGTCGCGCAAAAAGATCTCTGTTGCCATGTGTACCAGTCTTTCGCGGTCTTCGGCCACATACCGAGGCAGATACTTGGGCATTAGGCTTTCGGTTGGCAACTGATTTAGTATCGTCAGCAGATTCTCCCCGTGAATATTGTTGAAATGGTCATTCACTATATTGTTCACGGCCTCGGAAAAACCACGAAAAATGTCCATATACTGGGTGGACGAAAACCCCCTCGCCTTAATCGAATGGGCCAGCAAATCCAGTTGCCGTGCCATCTCCAAAGACGAAATACCGTCCAGCGTCAGGGCCCAATTAAAGAGTTGAAGATGTTGATAAATCTGAGAAAAAGTGGCTCTCGTGATGAGTTCCAGGTCAATGGATTCAACAATCTCTTCGAAAAGCACATTCGCTAAAGACTCCAAGCGGAATGTCAGGCCCAGGGCATCAAATTTGGCTTCATGATAGCTGCCATACATTGAAGGGATGTCTACGGCGAAATGCCGCTTCCTGTAAATATCTTCCCTGACTTCATATCTCTCAGGTGAAGTGATGATTTTTTTCAGCTTTTGGAGATAACTCAGTAGTTTTATAAGCTTTTGTCTGCTATTCTCCTCACCAAGGGCCTCTCTCAGTCTGGCCGGATCGGGCAATTTGCTGGGCTGAAGCTGGGCCAGATAGCCGTCTATTTGCTTAAAATCCACATGATATTTCTGGTAGAGGTGCCCGTAGAATTCAATCATAAGAGCTACCCGATCCAGATCCCGATCCGACACGCCTGCCATGTCACCCACCAGTTCTCTGAGGCTTTCTCCTTTCAAATTGAGAAGCCCTGCCGCATCCGTGAGTCCCCTCACTTCAAAAATCCGTTCGACAACCCTGTTAACGCCGTCAACATATGGCCCCTCAGTCTCAATCAAGTCATATATGCTTGGGGGTACAAAAGCCCTTATCCCTTCTTTGTTCTTGGTCTTCCAGTAATTCAGAGTGGCTTCCATAAGCCCTATGATCTGATTGCTACTCTCTACGTGACTCTGCTTTCTCAGAAAATGGGTCAGGGGATCTTTACGCAGGCATATCTCATCAATCCTAGTTGAGACATCCCTCAGGTTCCCCTCAGCGCCAATATCACTGAAATAGGCTGGAAACAGACGCATCAGCTGCTTTGTCAGGTTGTAAACCGGTGTAATGTCACTGTTCAAGAATTTGGTTATATCGCGGGAGAAGAGGTCGGTGTCCTTTATGAAAACGCCGCTCAGTGAAAGGTGAATGATCAGAGAAGACAGGAGCTTCTTCGACCATTTGGGATTCAGTTCAATGAGCTGAAGCCAGGTTCGAATATTCTGAATGTGAGCTGGATTTGCCTGGATTTGCCAGTCATCAGTAACACCTCGAATCTCTGGGGCCTGGAATCCGAGTGAAATAACCGCATCCAAAAAGAAATCAATAAGATCACTCTCATCAGTCTTATAAACCCCCTGCCCCATATTCCAGACACAGTTCACGGCTGTCTCCGGAAATCTCTCTTTATTCAACTCCAAGATGGCAAATGTATTTTCCAGAGATCGCTGAACAAGCAGGGCATCTTCGTGGCGAATGAGCCAGGCAATGGTCCTGTTGATGTCTCGCAAGGTCTGTCCGTGAATGGACGAAAGACCTTTAATATTCATTATATGAAGGAGAAATATCAATTTCCACTGGTTTCCCCGCCCTCTATCATCTCCAGCACTTAGGAGTCTTTGAGGAACCTCACCGTACATGGAGGCGATTTGACCATACCCAGGTAGTTCAATGAGTTTATACAAGATAGTTTCAGGGCTATCATCCGGAGATAAGACGATACTCTCCAGTCTGTCCTGACAGGCCTTTAACCTTTTGTGGGTGATCGGTTCAAAGACCTCAGTTAATCCTTTGTCTTCAGCAGACGTTCCAGACTCATTCTCAAACCACACCAGCGGATCACCTTGTCCAATCCAGTAATCATAGTTGTATCGGAAGTACCGGGTCAAAAGGCGGTTGATGGCCCTAAATCCGTGCCCTGGGGGGACTGCCTGAGAAAAACTCTTTCCGAGTCTATTCAGCTGATAAAAGCTCCGCACAAATAAGGAAAACGTTTCTTCAGGATAGGCTGCAATCCGGTCGAATCCATAATCCATAACAGGCAAAAAACCTGAAATATCAGAACCAGCGCCTTTTATAACCTTCTCAATAAAAAATAGAAGATTGTCCGCTGCATTGGCCCTTACATTTTTATCCTTGCAGGAATCAACGGCCTCAAAAAATATGTCCACATATTGCCTTGCCGCTTCAGGCCCTTTCGGGTGTGCTTTGAGCAAGTGAAAATAGTTGAGGGCATAGGCCCTTGTCTCTTTGACAATGAATTCCCAATTTTTAAGGGGATGGCAGACCTCTTCCAGTAGGGTCTGCAACCCCTCTCTGGCGCCATGGTATTTTCCCATCACCTGGTGAAGGATTTCATACCGCTTATCTACGGTGACATTAACGCGGCTACTGGCGAGATTGACCTCAAGTGCCCTGGCAGGCATATCCTGTTTCCCCCTAAATGCTTCGGGTAACGGGCATCCCCGCGCAGTCAGCCTTCCCGTGTGAAGTGGTAAAGCCACCCTATTTTGGAAGCTGCCGCACCGGGGCTGAAGATTGGGTGAGCTAACAGAAACTCATTTTACCACGTAACATCTCCTACTATCAACGATTTTAGTTGAAAGCTCGTCTACCACTTCTTGATTTTTCCTTTATCTCTGGTAATATCTACTCGTCAATCCTTGTTCAGCAGATTCTCCCGACGGAGATGATTTTCAGGATTATATGGGCTTTGTGGCTAATAGTGGCTGGCTCTGAACTCTGCTGGCTGGAATCCCCTGATTTTAACGGAAGCAGGCTTACCGGATATTCATCCTTATAACGTTATCCAGATATCACGCGAGGTCTCCTTTGGGCTGAGCGCACTACCGACAACTATCCGCCGCATATTTCAGCCTGAGAGATCCTGCATCTTGGACAGAGGTGTCATTAAGATATGGACAAAGAAGACTGGCAGAAAAGGGGCAAAGGCCATCGGGAAAGATTGCGCAAGAGATTCTTGGAGGGTGGCTTAGAAAGGTTTTCGGATGAGGAGGTAGTGGAATTTCTCCTCACCCTGGGGACCCCGAGAGGCGACCTCAAACTCCCCGCGCGCGAGGCCATGAAAAAGTTTGGCAGCCTTTCAGGCGTTTTGTCAGGACCTATTGAAGAACTGACCAAGATAGAGGGGATCGGGTCAAAAAATGCCCTTTATTTGAAACTCGTTCATCAGGTTGCAGGAAGATATCTCAAGGATACGGTGGATAGAAAGGCCTTTTTCGGGTCATCAAAGGCTGTATTTGACTATCTTTTCCATTCAATGCGGGACTTGAAAAGAGAGATCTTCAAGGTACTCTTTCTAAATCGCAAGAATGAGTTGGTTGTTGATCAGGACGTATTCCTAGGAACTCTCACCGGAAGTGCCGTCTACCCGCGCGAGATTATGACGCTTGCCCTCGACCACAGGGCCGCGGGCCTTGTATTCGTCCATAACCATCCATCAGGCGACCCCACTCCATCTGCTGATGACCAAGTCCTTACAAGAGATCTGATCTGGGCTGCAAGGCTTTTGTCAATCCAGGTCCTCGATCATATCATAATAGGCCGCAACACTTATTACAGCTTTGCTGATCAAGGCGTGATCAAGCGCTTCGTGAACGAATATGAAAAGAGGTTTAAGTCTCCTTAAAATCTTGACATATCCGCAATAGTTGTGAAACATAATACTCAGACCTTATCTGAAGGCTGCGAGAGTGGCGGAACTGGCAGACGCGCTGGACTTAGGATCCAGTGGGATTCCCCGTAGGGGTTCGAGTCCCCTCTCTCGCACCACATAATCCGGCCCCTGCCCTTTAAACTTCAAGATTGTCTCAAGTCTGAAACCAATTTGGTCGATATTCCCTGAAGGAAGCTTGGTCGTGTTCGTTGATCGTGGTCAGTTCCACATTGCTGGGCCACTGAGCAGGCAAATGTGATCCTTTGGAGTTTGATATTGACAGCAGATTCCCTGTTCCTGTAGTATTTTTCACTATCAGGCAAAGGAAATGCGGTACTCATTGCTTGCCCAGGGAGATGAGGGTAGCAGATGTCAGCATTTAGCAGAATGCCTCGTACAACTTGAAATTGAAGAGATGATTGTTAATTTAATATTATTGTATCTCGGTTTCTTGGAATACCCCGGTCACCCATAAAAAAATCAGAACTCGAGCCCAACGAAGATATGGGCCAAGACAAATGCAGTCTTGTTCGGGCACAAAAGGAAAACAATGAAGACCAGCTTGGAAGATATCAGTTCCGTAAAGAAAAAACTGTTGATAGAAATCGAATCTCCACAAGTCGACAAGAAGATAGACAAGGCTTACAGAGAACTGGCTATAAAGTCCAGGATCCCCGGGTTCAGGCCCGGAAAGGCGCCAAGAAAAATCCTGGAGAGTCGTTTTGCCAACCAGGTGGCAGAGGACGTTACGATGGACTTGATTAACGAGAGCTTTCCAAAGGCCATTGAAGAGGCTGAAGTATTGCCTCTTGGCATGCCATTGGTTGAAAAGAACAGCCTTAAGCAGGGAGAGAATTTCAACTATTCTGCTGTGATAGAGGTACGTCCCCAATTCGAGGTGCGGAATTACCTTGGAATTGAGGTGGAAAAGGAAATATGTAACGTCACCGAAGAAGATGTCCGGGAAAGGCTGGACCAAATAAGGAATAATAACGGGAAATTGACCGCCATTGAGGTGGACAGGCCAATCCAAGAAGATGATTACGTGGTTCTCGAATATGAGGGATATCAGGGAGGCCGACCTCTGGACGGGATCAACTCCCCGAATTTGCTACTGAAAGTTGGAAGCAATGACTTCCATCCCAAATTTGAAGAAGCCTTGATTGGTCTTCACAAGAACAGTGAGACGGAAATCAGGGTTGACTTTGAAGATACTTACCACAATCCACTTCTCAGAGGGAAAAGCGTGGATTTCAGAGTCAAGGCATTAGACATCAAAGAGATGTTGCTCCCCGAACTCAACGATGACCTCGCCCGAAGTCTCGGCGCGGACTTTAAAGACCTGGAGGATCTCAAACAAAAGGTTAGGGAAACAATCGTATCCCAGGAGGAAAAAAGGATCGACAGTGAACTGAAGCAAAGGTTGCTTCAAAATATCTCCGTTAGCGTTGATTTTGAATTCCCCCAGGTCCTGGTCGAATCTGAGATAGCCCGGGCCGTTGAGAATATCAAACAGAACCTTCAGAGAAATGGCGCAGACCTGGAAAAAGTGGGGCTTTCCGAAGAAAGGATCCGGAAGGACTTCAGGCCTGCCTCAGAAAAGAGGGTTAAACAAGGGCTCATCTTGAGCGAAATAGCCAAACAAGATAGAATAACTCTGGATGAAGGGGATCTGCAGGAGGGCTTCAGAGAGTTGGCCTTAACCACAGGGCAGGATCCTGAGAGACTTAGAAAGTATTATGAAGCCAGAGGCATGATAGACTCCCTGAAGGAGAATATGCTGGAGGAAAAAACATTGAACTACCTTGTTGAGCATGCTAACATCACAGAAGTTGAAAAGGGAGCGCTTTCTCAAAGCAGCGGTTCCGATAAGGAGGATCACTAGTCAATATGCTTATCCCAATGGTTATCGAACAATCAAGTCGCGGTGAACGTGCTTATGACATTTACTCAAGGCTTCTAAAAGACCGAATAATATTCATCGGAGAGCAGGTGCTCGATGGTATGGCTAATACCATTATTGCCCAAATGCTGTTTTTGGAATCCGAGGACCCGGACAAGGACATCAACGTCTACATAAACTCTCCGGGCGGATCCGTCACTGCTGGATTAGCCATATATGATACCATGCAATATATTAGACCCGATGTCGCCACAATATGTATGGGGCAAACCACCAGCATGGCTGCTCTGCTACTCGCAGCAGGAACCAAAGGCAAGCGCTATGCCCTGCCGCACGCCAGGATTATGGTACATCAACCGCTTGGAGGCGCTCAGGGCCAGGCCACAGACATAGACATCCACGCCAGAGAGATTTTAAAGATGCGGGATTCCCTTAACGATATCCTTGCCAAACATACAGACCAGCCTATTGAAAGAATTCGTAAGGACACTGAAAGAGACTTCTTTATGAGCAGTGAAGAGGCCAAACAATATGGAATTATTGATAAAGTTATAACGACAAGAGAAGTGCAGGATATATTAGAAAAAGAAGGGAAGGGAATATGAGCAAGAACAATGCATCAAGTGACGATCTGTTGTGTTCTTTTTGCGGAAAAAGTCAAGATGAGGTAAAAAAACTCATAGCAGGTCCTTCTGTATATATTTGTGACGAATGTATTCAGCTGTGCAACGAAATCATAGCCGAAGAATACAGACAAGAGAATGGGAAAGATGAATCCGGTCAATTAATGAAGCCTTTTGAGATAAAAGGGATTCTTGACCAATACGTTATTGAACAGGAAAAGGCCAAGAGGACCCTTTCTGTGGCTGTCCACAACCACTACAAACGAATCAGCACCAACGTTGACCTGGAAGGTGTTGAGATCGAGAAAAGCAATATTCTCCTGATCGGACCCACGGGGTCCGGCAAGACCCTCCTTGCGCATACCCTGGCCAAGATACTGAACGTCCCCTTCACTATCGCCGATGCCACTACCCTGACAGAGGCAGG
>JAXHTA010000100.1:0-10244 GCA_034190285.1 Thermodesulfobacteriota bacterium
GCGAATCCAGCCTTGCACATCTCGGCATTTCGATTAGCATATCTTTCTTTGAGTAAACTTGAGCTTCATCAGAGTTTGTCGCTACAGTCAACAACGTTCCCTGAACTTACGAAGTGTCAAAAATCTGGCGATCCGTTCCACCTGTTTTTGGTGGTATCCATTAGTACATTCCACTATTAGCCTCATAATGCATAAATCCCTCAATATTCATTCTGCTGCTTTGGCATTATTCCTGCAACCTTTCCCAAAAGTCCTTATTCAGATAAACAGTAAATCCTGAATAACTTGATGTATCTTCCATCCATTGAGAAGTCCATATCCGAAGTTTAGGGATCTTGCAGAGAGAATAATGAAACACCCAAGAATAAATTATTCAAGGCCACGTCATTTATTAGAAGGAATGAAAATGTGTAATAAATATGCTTCACAAATTGATCAGCTCAGGGCCTCTATCAGAATTTTCTTGGGTCCGGAGTTCATCTCTACTCTGCTGATATCAATGATCACCGTGTTGCTCTGGGCAACAGAGACGGAAGCGGAGCAGGATCTGAAAAAAGACCTGACCGCAATGAGTATAGAGGAACTTATGGACATGGAGATAACATCTGCGGGGAAAAAGCCCCAGAAGCTCTGCGACGCGGCCGCCGCCGTGTTCGTAATCACCCAGGAGGATATCCGACGTTGCGGAGCTACAAGCATCCCCGAGGCCCTGCGTATGGTTCCAGGTGTCCAGGTGGCGCGAATTGACGCTAATAAATGGGCAATTACATCCCGCGGCTTCAATGGACGGTTTGCCAACAAACTGCTGGTCCTGATAGATGGCAGAAGTGTTTACACCTCACTATATTCCGGCGTGTTCTGGGAGGTGCAGGATACCCTTTTAGAGGATATCGAACGTATTGAGGTGATCCGCGGTCCCGGCGCAACCCTGTGGGGCGCCAATGCAGTCAACGGAGTCATTAACATCATAACAAAGCACTCCCGGAAGACCCAGGCAACGCTCCTAACAGCCGGATTGGGAACAGAGGAGGAAGGTTTTGGGGCCTTTCGTCACGGCTCAAAATGGGGCGAAAATAGTTTTTACAGGGTATATGCAAAATATTTCAGCAGGGATGATGCTGTTGATGCTTATGGGGCGAGCATGACGGATGGATGGGAGGCCTCCCGAGGCGGATTTCGTATAGACTGGGGGGGGATGGGCCCTGATTCCTTGACCCTTCAAGGGGATATCTATGATGTTGACGCAGAACAGAGGAGCAGTCTTCCCTCACTAACCGCGCCATTTGAATGGACTTTTGATGAAGAGGTGGAAAGCTCCGGAGGAAATCTCCTTTTCCGGTGGGATCATATCCATTCCGATTCTTCAAACTGTACGATGCAGCTATATTATGACCATACTACACATAAGGAGGTCCTTACTGAAATACATAACGACATCTTTGACATGGAATTTCAACACAGGTTTGAATTAGTGGAGCAGCAGGAGATCATATGGGGAGCGGGATACCGGCACCTTCATGACCGTTTGAAAGAGACCTTCTATCTCTCCCTGAGCCCGGATAGCCGTGACGACAATCTCTATAGCGCCTTCATCCAGGGCGAGACGTTTGTTATCAAAGACCTCTTGCGCCTGACAATCGGATCCAAGTTTGAATATAATGACTACACCGGCTTCGAATACCAGCCGAGTGGCCGGATACTCTGGGTCCCGAATGAGCGTCACTCCATGTGGGGGGCTGTATCACGGGCCGTCAGGACGCCGTCTCGGGTTGAACATGATGGAACCCTCCTGGGAAGAGCTATCGGGCCTTTTATGTCCGAAAATCCCACCCCTCTGACAGCCTTATCAGGACTTACGGGCAACCAGGACTTTGAGTCAGAAGAACTCCTGGCCTATGAGCTTGGATATCGCGTAAGAGCGACAGACAGCTTTTCTATCGATGTTGCAGCGTTCTACAATGATTATGACGACCTTCGCACCATAAAGTACAATATGGTTTTCATTGATAATAGCGGAGGGCAGCCATATATCTTCGTGCCTGTCAACGCTGAGAATAAGATGGATGGATCCGCCTATGGTCTTGAACTGGCAATAGACTGGCGTGCCCGCAGCTGGTTGCATATTCAGCCAGCTTATACATACCTGAAGATGAACCTCAACAACAACGGAGATACAAGAGACACCTTTTCAGAAGTGGCTGAAGGGGAAAGCCCGCGCCACCAGTTTTCTTTAAGGTTTTCAATAGACCTGCCGGGGTCCCTGGAATTGGATCTGTGGTCGCGATATATTGACGACCTTCCTCAGCAAAATATTGACAGCTATATCAATCTGGATGCCCGCTTGGGCTGGAAGCCGCGAAAAGACATTGAATTATCTATTGTCGGGCAAAACCTGATTGACAGCCATCATCCCGAGTTTATCCCGGAAATACTTGATACTTCACCCACTGAAGTGGAGCGCAGTGTATACGGAAAGATCACCTGGCGATTTTGAGAAACAGAAATTGATGAAGAATTAATTCGTTTTGCATGTGGCCGGATGAAACGAAGAATTACTAATATACTGATTCTATTAGCTTTGTTTTGTTTAAGCATTGCCAATAACGTTTATGCGGAATCAGCCTCCCGGGAGTACCTGATCAAGGCAGCCTTTATATATAATTTTGCCAAGTTCGTGGAATGGCCGGACAAGGCCTTTGCAGGTAAGGAAACTCCCATTACCCTTTGTATCCTTGGAAGGGATCCATTTGGCAAGGCCATAGAGTCTATCAGGGGTGAGATGATAAGGGGCAGAAGACTGGTGATTAAGGTAGCTGAAGAGTTAGAGGATCTGGGAAAATGTCATATCCTTTTTGTCAGCAGGTCTGAGAAAATGGAACTGGACCGGATCTTTGCTTGGATCGAACGGTGGAATGTATTAACTGTTGCGGCAATGAGAGGCTTTGCCGAAGAGGGTGGAATTATCAATTTTTTCACCTCCGGCAAAAAGACCCGTTTTGAAATCAACATCAGCGCTGCTGAGAGAGCTGGCCTTAAGATAAGCTCCAGACTCTTGCGACTGGCAGTCATAATAACTGATTAATAAAGAGGGAAGAAGAGATAATGCGCTCCTTTCGTGATATTCCTATCAAGGACAAGATTAACAGAATCGTCATGCTGATAAGCATGGGCGCCCTAATCGCAGGCTCCATATTCTTTATCTCAAGCGATTACATTGTGTTGAAAAAGGAGATGGTGAAAAATATCTCCATAATGGCGGAAATGGCTGGTTTGAACTGTACAGCGGCCCTGACCTTCAACGATAAAAAAGCCGCTGAAGAGTCCCTGGCGCTGCTTAAGGCTGAACCGCATATTATACATGCCAGTATTTATAGAATCGACGGAGAATTATTTGCCAGGTATCTTTCTCACAATACAGCAAAGGAATCTTTCTCCCCTCATCCTGAATGGGATGGTCAATCCAGACTCCTCTCATTAGATGACGGACAGCACTATTTCAAGAAGAATTACATGGGGGTGAATAAGAATATCTTCCTTGAAAAGGAAGTCATAGGTCATATTCATATACAATCTGACTTAAAAGCCCTGCATTCACGCATAAGACTTGATTTGATTATTTGCTCAATAATAATTTCGACAATAGGACTGGTTGCCTACATTTTCTCCAAAAAGCTCCAGCACCCGATTTCAGGCCCCATATTACATCTGGCACAGACAACCAGGATCGTTTCAGAGAAAAAGGACTATTCCATCAGGGCGCAAAAACAAGGTGATGACGAAGTGGGCTTTCTTATTGACGGGTTCAATGAGATGCTGGGACAGATTGAGGCGAGGGATATAGAGTTGGGGCAACACCGTGATCAGCTTGAGGAACAGGTATCAGAGCGCACCTCAGAGCTTTCGGCTGCCAACAAGGAACTTGAGAAGACGGTGGCTGAACTGAAAAAGGCCATGGAACTGGCGGAAGCCGCGAACAAGGCCAAGAGCGAATTCCTGGCAAATATGAGTCATGAGATAAGGACTCCTTTAAACGGAGTCATTGGTATGGCTGAATTGGCAATGGATTCTGATCTTAATGAAAACCAGGCAAACATTATTCATGCCATAAATACGGAGGCCGATTCCCTGCTGACCATTATCAACGATATACTGGACTTTTCCAAGATTGAGGCGGGAAAAATGGAGCTGGAATTAATTCCCTTTGACCTAAGAGCCATGATCGAGGAGATGGGAAGCAGCATAGCTCTGAGAGCCAAGCAAAAGAATCTTGAATTCATCTCATTTATTCCTGAGCATGTTCCATGCCGGTTGATAGGCGATCCTGGCAGATTAAGGCAGATACTCCTGAACCTTGCTGGCAATTCCCTAAAATTCACTCATGAGGGTGAGATATATATCGTTGTAGAAATTGATGAAGACCTGGCAGATAAGATCAGGATGCGTTTTTCCGTGGAAGACACGGGGATCGGGATACCAGAAGATAAACGATTAATGATATTTGAGAGTTTCACCCAATCAGATGGCTCAACCACAAGAAAATATGGAGGGACAGGGCTCGGTATCCCTATCGCCAAACAACTGGTGGAACTTATGGGAGGAGAGATCGGTCTTGAAAGCGAAGTTGGTTTGGGAAGCACATTCTGGTTTACCGCCATCTTAACTAAGCAGGAAACGCAAGAGGACGCCCAAGAGAAGAATGAGGTGCATTTTGACGATTTAAAGGCCCTGATTGTTGATAATAACCGGACGAACAGATTCATTCTGAAGGAATATCTTAAGTCCTGGGGCTGCATGACAAAGGATGCGCCAGGAGGGGCGAAAGCGATGTCCCTTCTTAAGGAATCTGTTTCTTTAAAAGATCCTTTTGATCTGATCCTGGTTGACTTTCACATGCCCGACATGGATGGCTTTGACCTGGCACAGAGAATAAAATCAACGGAAGCATTAAAAGGAGTTCCCATCCTGATCCTGACTTCCGCCGGAATAAAGGGGGACGGCAAGAGATGCAGGGATATAGGCATTGCCGGCTATTTAAATAAGCCTGTTAAACGAAATGATCTCAAAAAGGCGATTGAATCGGTGCTGGCTGTGTTCCCTTCGGAATGTCAGGCAGGCCAGGAATTGGTCACTAGACATACCCTAATCGAGAACTACAGAAAGAGATCAATCCTTCTTGCCGAGGATTATCCAACAAACCAGCAGGTAGCCCTAAGGCATCTGAAAGGGGCCGGATATGATGTCGATCTGGTGGAAAACGGTCTGTTGGCTGTAGAGGCATTTAAACGAAAAGAATATAAAATCGTCCTGATGGATATTCAGATGCCGGAAATGGACGGCTTTGAGGCGACCAGAGAAATTAGAATATGGGAAAGAGAGATAGGAAGGCAGGACGACAGGGAGACACAAATAAAAGGAGAAGCTGACACACAGGTTCATGGCGATCAAGAGCAAACGCTAATCCTCAATCGCCAGGTGTCAACCCAAAGGACCCCCATCATTGCCATGACAGCCCACGCAATCGAAGGGTATATGGAAAAGTGTCTGGGGGCCGGAATGGATGACTATATCACCAAGCCCTTAAAGAGGAAAAAACTCATTACCATGGTAGCAAAGTGGACTAGAAGGACTGAAAACAGGGAGTTGTCAGAGCCAGTCGACAATCATCTCGACTGTGAAGCAAGAGCTGGGGGCATTGAAGACCAAGAAGAGAAAGCCGGCATCATGGAATTTGTGTCTGGACATAATCGCCCATCATTAATTGTCAATACTCAATTCATTAAGAGCGTTCCAATGAATTTTGAAAAGGCTGTGGAGGAATTTGAGGGAGATGAGGATTTTCTAATGGAAGTGATAGAGGGTTTTCTTGCAAACGTAAAGACACAGATTGGGGTGATACGCCAGGGAATAGCGGATTCAAATGCAGACGCGGTCAGGAAAGAGGCCCATTCCATTAAGGGCGGCGCTGCGAATCTGACCGCCGATGAACTTTCCGAGGTTGCCCTTGAACTGGAGAATATGGGCAAGACAGAGAACCTGGATGGGGGCATTGAGACACTTGAAAGGCTTGAAAAGGAGTTCTATCGGTTAGAGGAATATGCGAAGGCGCATTAGTTTAAGGAGAAAGGAGTTTTTATGAGAATCCTGATCGCTGATGATGAACTCGTCAGCCGCAAGAAAATGAATCGGTTGATCATGGGCTTAGGCCATGAGACCCTTGTGGCAACACAAGGGGCGGTGTGGTGTGACCGGCATGGGAGATTTGGAGAAATAATAGGCCCAGGATGGTAATCACGGATTGGGTGATGCCCGGGATGGATGGGATAGCGGTATGCAACAAAATACGAGAGTCTGAAGGAAGCCGTTATACTTATATTGTAATGGTAACATCAAAAGAAGATACGAGGGATATTGTCACCGGCATGAGTGCCGGGGCCGATGATTTTATTTCAAGAAAATGGGAAGATGAATGAAAATACTTGTTGTTGATGACGAGATTGTAAGCAGAAAAAAACTACAAAAGATAATGGAAAACATCTGCGAATGCGAGGCCGTGAATAATGGGGAAGCCGCCCTAATGGCAGCCTTTTCGGAAAATCCTCCTGACCTCATCCTCCTTGACATCATGATGCCGGGAATAGACGGATACGAAGTATGTCGGAGGTTGAAAGCTGACAGGAAGACAGCGGACATACCGGTGATCTTCATATCTGGAAAAAAGGAACAGGAAGATGAGGCCAGGGGGCTTGAACTTGGTGTTGTCGATTACATTACAAAACCCTTCAGCAGGGCCATAATAAAATCCAGGGTCCAAACTCATCTGGAACTCAAAAAACACCGTGATCATCTAAAAGAGCTGGTGAAGGAGCGGACCAATGAATTGATGAAGGTCAATGAACAACTACAGCAGGCCCAGAAAATGGAGGCCATAGGCACAATGGCCGGAGGGATTGCCCATGATTTCAACAACATCCTCTATCCGATCATAGGGTTCACCGAGATGACCATAGACGATGTGCCTGAGGAAAGCATTGCCAGAAGTAACTTAGAAGAGATACTCAAGGCCGCGAAACGTGCCAGGGACCTGGTTCAACAGATTCTCACCTTCAGCCGACAAACTTACTCAACCCCGAAGCCATTTATGATTCAACCCGTCTTAAAGGAGGCCCTTAAGCTGTTAAGGGCCTCCTTACCATCGAGTATTGAAATACGTCATGATATAGACACTCACTGCGGCCCTGTCCTTGCAGACCCGACTCAGATTCATCAGGTGATAATGAATCTCTGCACCAACGCCTTTCATGCCATGCGCGAGAAGGGTGGTGTGCTTGAAGTAACACTCACAGATGTCCAGTCAGATTCCTTCAATTTACGTCTCAAACCAGATATGATGCCGGGACCATACCTGAAACTCACGGTCAGCGATACTGGTCATGGAATAGACCCAGCGGTTTTGAAAAGGATTTTCAACCCATTCTTCACGACTAAGGGGCCAGGCGAAGGAACCGGGTTGGGGCTTTCCGTGGTTCACGGGATTGTAAAAAGCAGCAACGGGCATATCGATGTTGACAGCGCACCAGGTAAGGGGAGTACCTTTAATGTATATCTGCCCCTGATCCTCGGCAATGACAGACTCCCTGAGTCAGAACACGCGGATTCTGATCCCGAAGGAACGGAAAGCATATTACTGGTTGATGACGAAGCGCCCATTATTCGCATGGTAAATCAGATGTTAGAGCGCCTTGGCTATTTTGTCACGGCCCGAACCAGTAGTATCGAGGCATTAGAGACATTCCGCCTCAAACCGGATAGTTTCGATCTTGTGATTACCGACCAGACTATGCCGAATATGAATGGCACCGATCTGGCCCAGAAGCTTCTAGAGATTAAACCCGATATTCCAGTAATCCTTTGCACCGGGTTCAGTGAAGCAATAACGGAAGAAAAGGCAAAGGCCATGGGTATTCAAGAATATATCTTGAAACCGGTGGACAAGAGCATGATGTCCAGGGCCATCAGGAGGGCTTTGGAGAGATAGAAGGATTATGCTTTTTTGGAGGTTAAATCCAGCAAAGACAATGGAGTCAATTGTGAAGCGTGTTCTTGTTATTGATGACGAAGCCCAAATACGCATGATGCTCCGTCAGATGTTAGAGCGTGAAGGATATGATGTGGAGACGGCATCTGACGGCGGTGAAGGGATTAGGCTTTTCTGTGAGAATCCCTTTCACTTGATTATTACAGACATCCTTATGCCTGAGAAGGAAGGTGTTGAGACTATCATGGAGCTGAAGAAGAAATTTCCAGATATAAAAATCATAGCCATCTCAGGAGGAGGACGAATGGGACCGGAACCCTATCTGAGAATGGCCAGGAGCACAGGCGCCATGAGGACATTAGCGAAACCTGTTGATAGGGAGGAAATGTTAAGGGCTATAAGGGAACTTTTAGAATAGTTCTTGAACAAGAAAGGATGAAAAAAGTGTTGCGAAGAATTCTTATTATTGATGATGAACCCTTGATAAGGGCCATGTTGTGGCAAATGTTGGGTCGTGCAGGATATGAGGTTGAGATTAGCCCAAACGGAACTGTGGGTCTGGAGACATGCCGTACCAAAGAGATAGACCTTGTTATAACTGATATTTTCATGCCGGAGAAGGACGGCTTAGGAATCATCAAAGATATACACAAGGAATTCCCTCTCATGCCTATTATTGCCATTTCCGGCGGGGGCAATGTGGCAGGTCACCCTGTAGGCTGGCTAAACTCAGCGGCCATGATGGGTGTCCGCACCTTTAAAAAACCAGTTGATCGTGAAAAACTCCTGGAGGCTGTTCATGAAATCTTAGAATAGCATCAGGATAATGATCCTGGAAGATTATTCCCGGCATGAGATGAGAAAAGAGATGATTTCGTTTCTCGAAGATACTGTCAATCTTAAGAGCAATCTAAACAACAACGTGGGAGATATATATCTCTTTTTGTGGGATTGGTCAATAAACGCCTACAGCGGCTATGATGAACTCTTCCAGAAGGATGGAGTCATCGAGGTAGGTCGTTGGGTACATGCCCGGCGCAAGTTCGATGAAGAGGCCTCTTCCAGACCACAGGAAGCTACAGAGATCATGGCACGCATCGCACGCTTGTACAAGCTGGAGGCCGAGTGCGCTGACATGAAGCCCGATGACCGGACCCGATAAAGACAAGAGCATGCCAGGCCCATCATTAATGATATCTTTGCGAGAATCGAGGAACTGAAACCTGTCACTTTGCCCTCTGAGCCCCTGAGGAAGGCTATATAGACTATGCATTGAATCAGCGTGAAGCCTTGTATCGATATCTTGATAATGGTCAACTCAGACCCGACAACAAGACTGCTGAAAACGCTATCCGTCCCCTTGCCTCGGGAAGAAGAAACCGGTTGTTCGTAGGCAGTGAGCGGGGTGCAAAGGCCACTGCCATGTTCTTAGGTTTGATCTGGTCATGCAAGACATGCGAGGTTAATCCCTGGTAGAATTATGAGTCATCCGGTAAATAGCCTTATAGAGTTGCTTCCCGATCAGTGGCAACCTAAAACAAGGAATGATCGTGGGTTGATTATCAAGTAGCCGCCTGATACTTCTCACCACTATTATTCTCAAAGAACATGAGCCGATGCTTACCCCATGGCTTTACATCTTATCCTGATTTTCAAATTGCCGGTGGGACCATCCGCCAGGGATCCAAGAGAACATCAAATCTATGACCGATAAGCAGAAAAAAATAAAAGAAATAGTTGATAGCAACAAAAAAATCGGGTGATCCAATGTCACCCTTTTGCAGATATTTTTTACTGAACCGGGCTTCAAAAACACCCTGAAACAATCTACCGTTTCCCCTATTAACCGCAGCTTCTTGAACTATGGATCAGTTCCGAGCACTCGTCCCTCGACTCGGAACTGATCCTTTATATGTTTTGAGTGTTATGCTTGTATGATAGTCCATATTCCAATAACAATAAATCCTATTCCAGCTATCCATGATAGACATTGTGGATTTATATATTTTGAAATAATATTCCCTAACAATACGGCGATTCCAGAAGCTAGAACTAGAGCCAATGCTGCTGCACAAAATACAAGTATTTTAGAATTTTCGTCGTTAGTTGCGAAGAGAAGTGTAGCCAATTGTGTTTTATCACCAAGCTCAGCAAATAAAACTGTAATAAATATCGTCAAAAATATTTTTAAGCTCATTTGTTATAATTT
>JAXHTA010000101.1:0-10231 GCA_034190285.1 Thermodesulfobacteriota bacterium
AAATACTACCTCAGTACAGGCGGAAAGGGCGGCCGCTTATTGAGAGGGCTTCCTATGGGGCTGCCCTCGGATGAATTTTATGGCAACACCGCCGTTTTCTGAAATGAGGCAAAACTTTGCGACCTTTAAAAAAGAGACCCACATGGCCCTTTTGTATTCCCGGACTTTTTGATAACTTACGAAAGAGGATAGTCTAGGCGGCTTTGCCAAAAGAGATCCGCACGGGTTAGTAACCAGCTGACATTTGTTTCAAAGGGCCGAAGATTCCTTATCCTTTTATTCTGAAATCATTGCCCAGTACACTTAACGTAAGCGGTGAAAACTGTAAGGGGAGCAAAGGCATCATGAAAAGAGCATATTTCTTGATGAGTTTCACAGCGATTTGTGTTTTGGCGTCAGGGTTAGTGTTTTCGCAGGATGACATAGAGGCCTACCGTTTGTGCCAATACTGCGGCATGGACAGGGGGGCATTCG
Organism: Thermodesulfobacteriota bacterium; assembly: GCA_034190285.1. Taxonomy (GTDB): domain Bacteria; phylum Desulfobacterota; class DSM-4660; order Desulfatiglandales; family Desulfatiglandaceae; genus JAXHTA01. Next base: position 475 of record JAXHTA010000101.1, read on the forward strand.
GACACAGCAGAGTCCTTGTTGAATATGACGATGGCACTAGCGAAGGGACGTGCAGTCTGCACTGTGCAGCCATTGACCTCGCTATTAACATCGACAAATCCCCAAAGGCAGTCTGGGTGGGAGACTACAATACCAAAACCCTTGTTGATGTGGAAAAGGCCTTCTGGGTGGTGGGTGGAAGCAGAAGGGGCGTCATGACAAAAACGGCGAAATGGGCCTTTGCAAGGAGAGAAGATGCAGAGGGGTTCGTCAAGAAATACGGCGGCAGGCTCGCTACATTTGACGAGGCAATAAAGGCGGCATATCTGGACATGTATGAGGATACGAGGATGGTGCGGGAGATGAGAAAGATAAAGAGTATGATGAAGACTAAGCCCTGAGATGTTTTCTTGCTCTATAATTGATGCAAAATGTGGTGGGGGTGTGAATTGTGAAAAATGGAATATTTCCGGCTCTAATCATCGTTCTTTTCATTTTTGTATGTGCGCCAGGTATGGCGGTTGAACGGTGCATTATGTGCGGGATGGATGCCCAGAAGAGCGAGACAAAATTCACGATTCAGATAACCGAAGGCACCAAGGATATCCCGGCCGGCAAATATTCTCTCTGTTGTTTGCATTGCCTGGTAATCTTGAAGGCCAAAATAAAGGGAGGCAATATCGGCTCTGTACTGGCACGCGATTATGATACGGTAACCCAGAAATATGACAGCGGAGAGATGATTGATGCAAGCAAGGCATTTTATTTGGTTGAAAGCAGATTGCGACCCAGGGGTTCAATGATACCGTTTATGCTTATTTTTTCAGATCGAGCAACGGCCGAAACATACAAACACGCCTCTGGTGGCAGGATATTGAACTGGGTGCAAGTCTGGAAGTATACAGAGGCATCTCAGTAACCGGCTTGCATTTGTTTCAAAGGGTTGAAGCATTACTTCCCGTTAGGCCTTTTCACTTGCCACAAGGTCATATAAGGCTTCCAAGGCATTTCCGAGTTTTTCCGGTCTGCTCCCTCCGCCCTGCGCCATGTCCGGTCTGCCGCCACCCTTTCCGCCGACGATACCCGACAACTTCTTTATTATATCTCCGGCCTTGAACCGTTGGGTGAGGTCTTTTGTGACCATGCAGGTCAACATCACTCTTCCCTGCCCGATAGCCCCCAAAAGGACAATCCCTGAACCCAACTTGTCTTTGACGCGGTCGGCTGATTCCCGGAGGAATTTTGGAGAATCGGCCTCTGTTTCCATGGCCAAGACCTTGACGCCACCGATCTCTTTGACCCCGGCAAGAAAATCCCCTGATCCTTGGGAAAGCAACCTGGCCTTCAACGATTCGATTTCTCTGTCCTTTTCCTTTTGCTCTCTCAAAATCCGTTCAATCCGCTTCCCGACTTTGCCCGGGGCCGTTTTAAGGAGCGAGGCTGCATATTTCAGATCTCTATCCTGCATCTGGTCATGTTGGAGTGCCGCTTCGCCTGTCAGTGCCTCTATTCTGCGGACATTGGCAGCAACCGCCCCTTCATTTACAATACGAAAGAGACCAATGTCACCTGTACGCCCGGTGTGGGTCCCGCCGCACAACTCCATACTTACCCCATCATCTATACGAACGACTCTGACCGTTTCACCGTATCTCTCTTCGAAGATGGCCATGGCACCGGTCTTCATAGCCTCTTCCTTAGACATCTCCGTTGTACTTATCTTAAGGTTATCCCTGATATTGGCGTTAACGAGACGTTCCACCTCCATGAGATTATCAGGGCCGACCTGGGCAAAGTGGCTGAAGTCGAAGCGAAGCCTGTCTGCCGATACCAGTGAGCCTGCCTGTTTTACATGGTCTCCGAGCACCTCCCTGAGGGCTGCATGTAGAAGGTGAGTGGCAGAGTGGTTAAGGGCCGTGGCATTTCTCTTCTCGTCATCCACTCTTGCCTCAATGTCGTCGCCTACAGAAAGGAGCCCGCCTTCAAGGCGACCCGTGTGAACAAGGAGGTCCTGTCCGTACTTAAGGGTGTTTGTAACACGAAACCGCACGCCTCCATTAAGGAGCCAGCCTGTATCGCCCACTTGTCCGCCGGACTCGCCATAAAAAGGTGTCTGTTCGAGCACCACTTCAGCAAGCGCACCCTCTTCAATTGAAGCGGCCTCCTTTCCATCTGCCACTACTGCGGCTACTCTTGATCTTGAAATAAGGGCCTTGTGCCCTGTGAAAACGCTTGTGAGGCCCCGGGCCAAGAGACCTCGGAAGGCCGCCGGAATATCCTCTTCGCCGCTTCCTTTCCATGACTCCTGAGACAAGCTCCTTTGTCTGGACATGGCCTTTTCGAAACCCGCCCTGTCAACCATGAGTTTCTCATCTCGAGCGACGTCCTCCACGATGTCAACTGACAATCCATATGTATCGTAAAGCCTGAAGGCCACTTCGCCTGGAATAATGCCGCTGCCTTCGGCCTTTAGTTTGCCGACTTCTTCATCGAGGATTTTCATGCTGTAGTGGAGAGTATCGGCAAATCGTTTTTCTTCATTATTCACAACGCCTTCAATAAAGCTCCTTGAACTGACAAGCTCCCCGTAATCCTGACCCATAACGTCAATGACCTTGGCACAAACGCGATACAGAAAGAGGTCATCAATGCCGAGTATCTGTCCGAAACGGATTGCCCTTCGTATGATACGTCTCAGTACATAACCCCTGCCCTCATTTGAAGGCATAACCCCATCACCAATCAAGAATGCCACAGCACGGGCATGGTCGGAGATAACCCGAAACCCCACATCCTGCCTTTCATTTTCGCCGTACCTTTTTTCGGAAAGGTCCTCTATTCTCTTGATGATGTCTTTGAAAACATCGGTATCATAGTTGGATGACACACCCTGGATCACGGCGGCCAGTCTTTCCAGCCCCATACCTGTGTCAATATTGGGTTTTGGCAGGGGTGTCAACTTGCCGTCCGTACCCCGATCAAATTGAGTAAAAACTAGATTCCATATCTCCAGATACCGGCTGCAATCGCAACCCGGCCCGCAATCCGGCCTGCCGCAGCTCATTGAGTCGCCTTGGTCAATATGTATTTCAGAGCAGGGACCGCATGGGCCGGTGTCCCCCATTGCCCAGAAGTTGTCCTTTTCCCCCAGGCGGGTGATTTTCTCGGTGGGAACGCCTATCTCTTTTTCCCATATGCTATGAGCTTCGTCATCGTCCTTATACACGGAAACACACAGCTTTTCCGTTGCAATGCCGTACACCTCAGTGAGCAATTCCCAGGCCCAGGCTATTGCCTCTTGTTTGAAATAGTCTCCGAAAGAGAAATTTCCGAGCATTTCAAAGAAGGTGTGGTGCCGGGGCGTGTAGCCCACGTTTTCAAGATCATTGTGCTTTCCCCCGGCCCTCACACATTTCTGGGAAGTGGCCGCCCTGGTGTAGCCCCTTTTTTCCTCTCCAAGGAAGAGCCTCTTGAACTGGACCATACCCGCATTAGTAAACAAGAGCGTGGGATCGTCCTTGGGAACCAGGGAAGAGCTTTCCAAAATCTCATGATCACATGTTCTGAAGTAGTCTGAAAACCTGCCTCTGATCTCTCTGAAATTCATTTGCGCCGTCCATATATTTGTTTAACGGTAATTAGTTTCCATGGTCAGTGTGCAGCCGACCTGAGCAAAAAGCGGCCCTGAGAACATTACAACCGAGAATTGAACATCACTCCTTGTTGACATAGTGCGTCCGGACTATGCATTTGAAGCTGTCAGCCATTAGAGGCAAGATTCATTTGCCGGGTTTCTCTTCCTGGTTTTTCTCACGCTCCTTCTGCAGGGCCTTAAGTCCTGTCCTCTCTCTTATGAGATCAGAAATCTTGATCATTAGATCTTTATTTTCCGATAGAAACCGTTTTACGTTTTGTCTGCCCTGGCCGATCCTCTCGTCTCCGAAAGAGTACCATGCCCCGCTTTTCTCTACGATTCCGAGGGCAACGCCAAGGTCAAGGATATCGCCCTCCTTCGAGATCCCCCGGCCATAAACAATGTCAAATTCGGCTTCTCTAAAGGGGGGGGCGATCTTGTTCTTCACCACTCTCACTCTTGTCCTGTTGCCCACGGCCTCGTCACCTTCCTTTATAGCCCCGATCCGCCTTATGTCCAGCCTCTGGGTAGCATAAAACTTCAGTGCATTGCCCCCGGTTGTGGTCTCTGGGTTCCCAAACATCACGCCTATCTTCATCCTGATTTGGTTGATGAAGATGACACACGTCATGGATTTATTGATGACTGCAGCCAGCTTCCTCATTGCCTGGGACATAAGTCTGGCCTGGAGGCCCACGTGTTGATCTCCCATTTCTCCCTCGATCTCAGCCCTGGGAACCAACGCCGCAACTGAATCAATTACTAACACGTCGATCGCACCGCTTCTGACCAAGATCTCAGCAATATCCAGTGCCTGCTCGCCAGTATCAGGTTGTGACACCAACAGGCTGTCCACGTCCACGCCCAGCTTGCGCGCGTACCCTACATCAAGGGCGTGTTCAGCGTCCACAAATGCCACCATTCCATGCTCTGACTGGGTCTCTGCGGCTATATGAAGGGCAAGGGTAGTCTTTCCTGATGACTCGGGTCCAAATATTTCTATGACCCGTCCTCTGGGAACGCCACCAACTCCGAGAGCTAGATCCAGGGCAAGAGATCCGGTTGAGATGGCGGGAATGTCCAGAATCTTATCCTCCCCCATTTTCATTATGGAACCCCGACCAAATTGCCTCTCTATCTGAGAAATGGCCTGTTCGACCGCTTTGTCTCTATCCATAGCTCAATACCCCTCTAAATTTTAAGTTGGATGCTACTAAATTTTACCCTGAAATCAATGCTTTCCCATCAGGGGCCATGTATCCACGTTTGTGTAGACAGCGCCGCCAGGCCTGAGATCACTCTTGAACAGAACCAGTTCTTTGAGGACACATACCCGGGTGGTCAGGTGCTGATACCTTGATAGTAGTTCGTCCAAATGAAAGGTGGGGGCACCACCCTTCCTGAATCTCCCAAGGGTGAGATGAGGATTAAACCTCCTCTTTTCCCTCTTGACTCCAAAAGGGCCAAGGTGCTTTTGAAGGGCGTCTCGGAAATAAGACATCCTCTCTATGTCTCCGTCCACCCCGACCCACAGGATTCTTGGATTGCGCCTATTGGAAAAGACTCCCGCACCATTCAACGAAAAACAAAAAGGCGCATATCTCATGCAAATCCCATTGATTCTATCGCCCATTTCTCTTAGATCGTCGGTCAGGATATTGCCCATAAAAAGCACGGTAAGGTGTATATTATCTGGCCTTATCCATTTCACATCCAAGGGAAATCTTCTCATCTCTTCAGATATCCTCGAGATGATGCCCTTGATTTCCTCAGGCAATTCAAATGCCAGGAAGGAACGGATTACCATTCAAGTACCTTCTAATCCAGTCCAAGGCCATCATCGAAGAATTTAATCTTATCTGCTCCCTGTTACCCCAGAAACGATATTTCGCCGAATAGATGTCATTCCCCGTTGCGAGCCCAATATGGACCGTGCCCACCGGCTTGTCTTTGTCGCCGCCGTCCGGCCCGGCAATTCCTGTCACGGCCAGCCCCAGGTCCGTCTTTACTTGTTCTCTAACACCACTGGCCATTTCTCGAACCGTCTTATCACTCACAGCCCCATGTTTTTCAAGTGTACCCGGAAGGACGTGAATGAGATCTACCTTTGATTCATTGCTGTACGCAACGACTCCACCCAGAAAATACCTGGAACTGCCGGGAACATTCGTAAGACGCTGCCCAATCTGCCCTCCTGTGCATGATTCGGCAACAGAGACGGTCATGCCCTTGGCCAGCAGCATGTGTCCCACTACCTCTTCCATGCCTTGATCACCGGCAGCAAAGATATGGATCCCCAAAAGCCTCCTAATTTCCTCTTCAATCCGCCCCAGTTCTTCCGCGACCGCTGGCTCATCTTCACCCCGTAGGCGCATTGTAATGTGGTTTTCAGGAAAATGGGGATAAAATCCGAAAATGATATCTTTATTCTTCCCTTCAAGCTCCTCAAGAATACCGGCAATGCTTGGCTCATCAAGCCCATAGACCTTCAGAACATGCTGCCTGACGACTGGAAGTGCCTTGTAAACGCTCAAGAGTTCGGGAAGCACAACCCTGTCCATAAGTTGACGCATTTGATCCGGAACCCCTGGAAGAAAATAGAGGCGGGCCCCTTTCTGTATGAGGGAAAAACCGAAGGCAGTGCCTTCATGACTCAACTTCCTTGCTCCTTCAGGCATCCACGCCATCTTCTCAAGGGCAGGGGTCATCTCAATTCCCCTTGCCTCGGCATGGCGTTTGATCTGTTCCAATAAGCGTCTGTCCGGAGAAAGCGGCCTGTTCAAGGCCTCCGCCACTATTTCATTGGTTATATCGTCAGAGGTAGAACCCAGACCACCCGTTACAATAACAAAGCGGGACGCCTTAACCGCGGTTGTCAGGGCCTCGGAGACCGCCCTATGATCATCCCCTATTGATGTAATACGGGTCACGCTCAGCCCCGAGCTGGCAAGTCTGCCTGCGGCATAACATGAATTTGAATCAAGGGTCCTGCCGGCAATAAGCTCGTTCCCTATTGTTATGATTTCCCCATACATTTACAGAAAACCCCGTCCCAAGGTAGGGCGAAAACGAAAGCAAGAAGCACGTTTCCATACGTGAGTTGCCCTTTGGCCAAGCCAATGGCAGATTCCAGAATCTTTACAGGAAAAAAAGCACCACCATTACTCCTGCGTATGCGTACAACCCCGCTAGCAGGTCATCCATTACGATCCCAACCCCGCCTTTGAGCCTTTCCACCTTTCCTATGGGATAGGGCTTCAAAATGTCGAACAACCGAAACACTGTAAATCCAAGGATGCGGGCAAGCCAAGATGGTGGCAACAGAAACGTTGTCAGGAGAAGACCGGCCACTTCGTCGATTACCACCCGCGGGGGATCATTTTCTCCCAGTAGGTCCTGGCATCGACCCGAGGCCCAGATGCCGACTGCAAATAAAATCGCCAGGGCAATGACCCTGTACCACGCCCCGCCATAATCCAACACAAGGATGAGGGGAACAGCAGCCAGGCTCCCAAAGGTCCCGGGCGCGATGGGCATCAGGCCGGCGCCAAACCACGTGCCCAGGGCCAATGCCATTTTTCCAGAAAAACTACATTTTCTGAAAATCTCCTGTAGTGAGAAGCTATCAGATCGAGATATTGACATCAAGAAGGTATTGGTCCTTTCTTATTACTCCCTGTTCAGCCCCACTACCCAGGCAAAGACTTCTCTAAGCGGCAGGTTGTTATTGAGGGCAATAGCCCGGCAGACTTCATACTCAGGCAGGAAAGAGGAGGAGCCGTCCGTATTCACGACTTTCTTTGCTCTTATCTTACCCCAGGGGCTGTTTATTTCTACTATTGACCGCCTCAAAACAGTCCTCTGGCTGTACCGGAACCGAATGCCCAATGTGGCACATTCACTGAACAGGATTTCCATCAGAGCATCCCTTTGATCAGGCCGACCAATGACCTGGATCTGGACTCCGGGTCGATTTTTTTTCATCTGCACGGGACAGAAAACCACATCAAGGGCGCCGGCCTCGAACAACCGGTCCATGATGTATCCCATCCATTCCGGGCTTATGTCGTCCGTGTTAGTATCGAGAACAACAACGGTGTCAACCTCTTGCTCGAATTGCTGCTTTCCGATTAGGACTCGAACCAGATTTGGCCTGTCAGGTAAATCTCTCGTTCCAACGCCGTATCCGGCCTTCTGTATTACCATTGAGGGCATTGCCCCAAAAGAACTGGCCAGGCCTTTCACAAGAGCAGCTCCGGTCGGCGTTACCATTTCGAAGGGGATTCCTGAATCGTAAACGGGAATGCCTTCCAAGATGGCAATCGTGGCCGGCGCTGGAATCGGAATCCTGCTGTGGGCAGTATCTGCAAAACCCGAACCCAGAGGAAGGGGAGAACAGAAAAGCGAACTAACTCCAAGGCGGTCAATGCCATAAACTGTTCCAACAATATCAATTATCGAATCTATGGCGCCGATTTCATGGAAATGGACTTCTTCTGGAGCAAGGTTGTGGACTTTTCCTTCAGCCCTGGCAAGTTCCTCAAATATCTCAATGCTTTTTTCCTTGACAACCCCGTTTAGATCTCCGTGCTCTATGATTTCCCGAATAGTTGCCTGATTCCTGGGTGGCTGTTCTTTCCCTTCGGATTTCACGACGAATCGGGTGCCGCAGATCTGGTTCCTCGTCTCCCGGCTGATCTCTATCTGGTAACCGTCGAGAGGAAGGCTCTCAAGGCGTTCCTTCAAGTCTTCGGACGAAAGCCCGGCGTCAAGTAAAGCACCAAGGACCATGTCGCCACTTATGCCTGAAAAGCAGTCAAGGTAGGCTATCTTCATATGGCGGTTCCATTTGCTGGGCCAATCGTTGCTCAGATGTTACACCAAAGCAAATCACAGGTCATAAAGCCTTTCATCTACCCCGGGTAGACTGGTTTTCGGGGACCTCGAGCTTTTTTCTTTGAATCCAAAATGCTCATCACCCTCCAGGATATCTCCCATTTCCGCCTCTATATCTTCGGGATCTTCCCCTGCTTCCATTCTCCTTAGGGCCTCCTCCATGCCCGAGCCCAAATCCAATCCGGTCATGTCTGTCAATTTACGCATAAGGTTGGCAGCCTGCCGCGGGTCATTTTCGTCCAGGTTCTCGGCTTCTTTTGTAAGGAGGTTCATTGCCTTTTCCATCTTGCTTTCGTCCAGATCAGGCATGGGCATATCTTCTTCGCCCCGATTCTGAGGTGATGCAAACACGGACATATGTCTGTCAAGTTTGATCTTACGACATTGGGGACACAGTGGTCTCTTCTCCGTATTAACCGACGTGGAGAAGAAATTGAAAATCATGTGACATCCACTACAATAAAATTCATAAATGGGCATTGCTGTTACCTCGCTATTCTCCGCCTGGGGCGGGTCAAAACTTCTCAACAGAAGTTCCCACGCTGACACGATGTATTTGAAATACAAAAGATGTCCCGGACAGTCAAATGATTTTGAAGTCTCGCTTGATTATACCTTGTCTTTTTCAATTAGCTTGGTATACTCCTGGCAGAAGATTTCAGCCTGCGACTTCTGCAATTCAGCATAGATGGTGCTTTGAAGGAGGCGATTCGCGCTGCACAAGCAATGAAGATTGGAGTTCTATCGGATACGCACCTACACCGGGTGACCAGGGAATTCGGGGAAATCTACGACAAATACCTTTCCGACAAGGATGTGATCCTGCATGCTGGCGACGTTGTCTCAGTTGAGATTGTGGAATTCCTCAGTAGAAAAGAGTTCTACGGCGTCCATGGAAACATGGATCCTCTTGAGATAAGGAAACTGCTTCCCAGGAAAAAGATCATAGAATTAGGGTCGTTCCGGTTGGGGCTTATTCACGGAGGGGGGAGGGCTTCTTCAGGTCTGGAGGATCGTATATGGGCTGAGTTTGAGGGGGTGGAAGCAATTGTTTACGGTCACTCTCACCAGGCAACAAATCACATGAGAGACGGGGTGCTCCTCTTTAACCCCGGGGCCGCCACCAGTTTTAGCTGTTCAGGTACGCACAGCATAGGGGTCTTGGAACTGGATGATACCATTCGAGGTGAAATTATCACATTTTGAGGGCCGGCCATGAAGGTACTCTGGGCACCATGGAGAATGGAG
>JAXHTA010000102.1:0-10203 GCA_034190285.1 Thermodesulfobacteriota bacterium
CACGGTTATGGTTGTGGAGCATCCTGAACGGTTCGGATTGGCCCAGTTACATCAACTCAGGGGCAGGGTGGGTAGGGGTGCCAGTAGAGGCATTTGTCTGCTTATGCTGTCCGTAGGACTCTCGGAAGAAACCCTGTCGAGATTGAATGTATTGGTTGAGACCCATGACGGTTTTGAGATTGCCCAAAAAGACCTCGAAATGAGGGGCCAGGGCGAACTCATGGGCATAAGACAGGCTGGGGCAGGAGAACTCCATTTTGAAGAGATGTTCAGGGAGGCGGACCTTCTAATCACTGCAAAAAGGGAAGCAGGGCGACTCCTTGATTCTGATCCAGAATTGTCAGACCCCGAGAATGCGATTTTGAGGGACATGATTGGTGAAAAATCGCACCTCTGGGTCGGATCGTTATCTTGAAGTTATTCTCAATATCCAGAAGACCTGGCCCCGGTCATAAATATGCAGATGTACACGAGTTTTTACCTTTTAGTGATTCATTTCTCTTAGGTTTTGATTCTTCCCGTGCACTGGTATAGAATGAGGATGATTTCAGATGAGGAGATATAGACCGTGCAAGAATTCAGAAGAATGAGTCGTTTACCCCCCTATGTATTTGCTGCCGTCAACGAGATCAAGATGGAAGCGAGGCGAAGAGGAGAGGACATTATTGACTTGGGTATGGGGAACCCGGATATTCCCACGCCGAAGCACATCGTTGACAAGCTGATCGAGGCTGCAAAGAAAGGCCACAACCACAGATACTCCGCTTCCATGGGTATTACCAAGCTGAGACAGGCGATCGCCGACTGGTATAAGAGGCGTTTTGATGTGGATATTGATCCTGAAAAAGAGGCGATAGCCACTATAGGCGCTAAGGAGGGTCTTGCTCACCTTGTGCTCGCGACTATCAGCCCGGGGGATGTGGTCTTTGCCCCAAACCCCACGTATCCTATACATCCCTATTCCGTCATAATTGCCGGCGGAGACCTGCGAAGTATACCCATTGGGCCGGACAGGGATTTCTTCGAGGATCTTTTGTCGGCCACCAAGCAGACCTGGCCGACTCCTAAAATGCTGATCATCTGCTATCCCCATAATCCCACTGCGGCAGTCGTGGACCTCGAGTTCTTTGAGAAGATTGTGGAATTTTGTCGAGAACACGATATTATAGTTATCCACGATATCGCCTATGCTGATCTGGTTTTTGACGGCTACAAGCCCCCAAGCTTCCTTCAGGTTCCCGGGGCCAAGGATATCGGTGTTGAGGTCTTCAGCCTTTCCAAGAGCTACTCCATGCCGGGCTGGCGGGTCGGATTTTGTGTGGGGAATGAAGTCCTGGTGGCCGCATTGCGAAGGATAAAGAGTTATCTGGACTATGGGATGTTTCAGCCCATTCAGATTGCTTCTATAATAGCCCTTAATGGACCGGATGACTGCGTTAAAGAGATCGTGGAGAAATACCGGGAGCGACGCGATACGCTCGTCGACGGTTTGAACCGCATCGGCTGGCATATGGAAAAGCCAAAGGGCACCATGTTCGTGTGGGCCAGGATTCCTGAAAGATATGCCGGGATGGGTTCACTTGAATTCTCCAAGATGCTTATCGAGAAGTCCAGGGTGGCCGTTTCACCGGGCATAGGGTTCGGGGAGTACGGAGACGACTACGTCCGATTTGCACTTGTGGAGAACCCACACCGTATCAGACAGGCAGTCAGGGGAATCAGGCAGGTCATGTAGTTTCCATGGTGTCTGGACTGCGAAAGAACAACCCGCCAGGAGAAAGTTTATGTCGCAAATAAATGTGGGGATCATTGGATTCGGGACAGTGGGAGCGGGAACATTTGAGATACTCTCCATAAACAGGGATATCATAACGAATCGTGCCGGAACGGAGGTGAGGGTCAAGAAGATTGCCGATCTCGATATTCATTCCGATAGAGGAATCGCCTTAGATAGTAACCTGTTGACCGTCGATGCCATGAAGGTAATCGATGACCCTGAAATCCATGTAGTCGCAGAGCTTATGGGCGGAGTGGAAAAGGCCAAAGAATACATTTTGAAGGCCATGGAAAGGGGCAAACATGTGGTCACCGCCAACAAGGCCCTGCTTGCGGAATGCGGCGGGGAGATATACCGGGCAGCCGAACGGTACGGGGTCAGCCTGGCCTTTGAGGCGAGTGTGGGAGGCGGTGTCCCAATGATCGGCGCCTTGAGATGCGGTCTGTCCGCCAACCGCATTCAGAATATGATGGGAATTCTGAATGGGACTTCCAACTATATTTTGACCAGGATGACCTTGGAAGGCCTCCCTTATGAACGTGTTGTAGAGGGGGCTGTTGCCTTAGGCCTCGCAGAGGACCCTCCCACCCTGGATGTTGACGGGACGGATGCGTCTCATAAGCTGGCCATACTAATATCTATTGCGTTTGGTTCCCCAGTCTCTTTTGAAGACATCTACAGGGAAGGTATTACCGCACTGACCTCGGATGATATCCATTTTGCCGGTGAATTCGGCTATAGTGTGAAACTGCTGGCCATAGCGAGGAATTTGGGAGGTGCCCTGGAGGCAAGGGTACACCCAGCCATGATTCCAAAAGACCATATCCTGGCTAATGTCAATGAGGCATACAATGCGATTTATCTTGAGGGTGACTTCTTAGGCCCGAATCTCTATTACGGGCTGGGAGCCGGAAGAAGAGCCACCGGGAGTGCGGTTGTGTCGGATATTGTGGGGCTTGCAAGGCAGATAAGGTTTGGGCTGAAAGGCCCTATGTATCCCTTAGACAATGCCCATTCACCGGGGAAACAGATTATGATTCAACCCATAGAAGAACTAACAAGCGCCTACTATTTCAGGATTTCAGCCTTGGATAAGCCCGGCGTTCTTTCAAAGATATCAGGGGTCTTAGGTGAACATGGGATAAGCATTTCCGCTGTGATTCAGAAGGGGAGAAAGGTCAACGGGACCGTGCCGATTGTCATGCTGACCCATGAGGCCCTGGAGAGCAACGTTCAAAAGGCCATTTCATTGATGGATGAACTGGAGATCCTAACGGATAAGACTGTCATCATACGCGTGGAGGATAGGTAACGCCCGAGCGAGATCTGGTTTTTTTCGTCGATCTCTAACGTCAGGTGAAAATCATAGTCCCTAAAATACTCAATACATACGTGAAGTCAAAAATTCAATCTTTTTTGATTTTGACGAGAAATTCTATCTTTCCATCAGATACAGGATATCATAATGGCGGCCAAGCATCACGGCAAGACAAAATATGTACTTCTGGTTGGAGATGGGGCGGCTGATTACCCGCTTCCCGAACTGGGAGGAAAAACTCCGCTCGAGGCATCTCACACACCGAATATGGACCGAATCGCCGCCTGTGGCATCGGATTGGTGAAGACGATTCCTGAAGGAATGGAGCCGGGCAGTGATGTTGCCAATCTTTCGCTGCTAGGCTACGATCCGCACGTTTATCACACCGGGCGAGCTCCACTTGAGGCCGCCAGCATGTGTGTCAGACTGAAGCCTTCCGAAGTTGCCTTCCGAATGAACCTAGTTACCTTGGACTGGAAGTCGGACAAAGAGATCATGATGCTCAGCCACAGTTCAGGCGACATCTCTACAAAAGAGGCAAAGAAGATTGTGGAAGGCGTAAGGAGAGAATTGCGCATCCCGGGAATAGATATCTATCCGGGCGTCGCCTACCGGCATCTTATGGTTTGGGATGAGGGTCCGGAAAGGTCAAAGACTATCCCTCCTCATGACGTGCTGGATCAAAATATTGCGTCATATCTGAACCATGCAGGAGAAGACCCAATTCCAGGCCTCATTCAACTATCATGGAAGTATCTTGCGGACCATCCCGTAAACCTGGAGAGGAGAAGAAATGGCCTTAAAGAGGCCAACTCTATCTGGTTATGGGGGCAGGGAAGGGCCCCGAACTTTCCTCTATTCAAAAACAAGTACGGCCTTGAGGGAGGCGTCATCTCGGCTGTGGACCTGTTGAAAGGCATGGGTGTTTATGCGGGTTTTGAACTAATCCACGTAGAGGGAGCGACCGGATATCTGGACACCAATTATCTCGGAAAGGCCCAAGGGGCTTTGAGAGGACTTGAGCATCTTGATTTCCTGTTTGTGCATGTGGAGGCACCCGATGAGGCAAGCCACAATGGGGACATCGAAGAGAAGATCCAAGCCATCGAGGCCTTTGACGAAAGGGTGGTGGGCCAGATCATTTCGGGTCTGAGCCGGTTCGAGGACTACCGGATAATGGTCGCAAGTGATCACTATACACCAATTTGTTTAAAGACCCACTCCGGAGAACCCGCTCCATTTGCCTGGGCCAGCAGAGGAGAGCTGGAGGCTGGGCCTGAAGGCCCTGCATTCACCGAGGAGTCGGCCAGAAGTTCCGGGCTCATTTTTGAGAAGGGATATGACCTGATGTCCGCGTTTCTCCAGCGGCCCTGATGCCAGTGTGTTTAGTGTAAGCTTATGCTGTAGAACGCACTTTTTTGTGGTACACGGTAGACCGCAGAGTATAAGAAGGGAGAGGAACCAGTATGGCCAATGAAATCCTTATTGAAGCTGATCTTGGGCTTAAGGGGGTAGAAAAAACGGATATCTTCGTCTATGAAGATGGAAGACTGGTTGAAACACAATACGACCAGTCTTATTGTGATTTAAAAAGAATAGCCGGTGAATTCAGGACAAGCCGTCCCGGCACAAAAATAGAAGTCTGGTGCTCGGGAGAAGATGCCTGCTGTGGAAGACTCCATCGTTGGAAGGTGGATATCTAAAACCCATTCCTTTCCTCCGGCATGAGGAATCAGTCATCCCACCGGAATGAGCAGGCAGTCTAATGTATGTGTTTGTCACGGCATTCACTTGCCAGCTCACTAAACAGCCGGTTTGCCTCGATACAAAGACTGATCCAGTCTCTGGATATCCTGTCACCAATTTTCCGCATCAAAAACTCTGTTAAGGCCTTGGTAATTTGAACAGACCGGAATCGACCTGTAAGGGACAAGTGCTGCCGTGGGGCGTTTCATTGGCTGAAAAGAGGGCTTAAAGGCCGATATGTCAAATAAGTCCTAAGAAACTGCAAAAAAATCTTCACAGTTTTTTTATGTATAACCCTGAAGCGAAGCGTTGAGGTCATTTGCTAAAATGCTACAAACTTTCAATTCTTGCGAGACAAGCCGCGAGGTGCCATGGACTCATTGATTTCAAGGATCGAATCTTTTGTCTGGGGTCCCTATTTTCTCATTCCGCTTCTGGTCGGTTGCGGGGTCTTCATGACCATCCGACTGAAGCTCATTCAGGCCGTGGGTCTCAAACATGCCTGGGAACTCACTTCCGGTAGGTATGAAGACCCCGAGGACCCTGGCGAGATCACCCATTTCCAGGCACTATCCACTGCGCTTTCAGCCACTATCGGTACAGGGAACATCGCTGGTGTGGCAACGGCTATAGCCTGCGGAGGTCCCGGAGCGGTCTTCTGGATGTGGGTCACCGCGGTGTTCGGGATGTCGCTGAAATATTCTTCCTGCCTTCTAGCAGTCAAGTATCGAAAGGAAAACCCGGACGGCACTATTTCTGGCGGACCCATGTACTTCATGAGTTACGGGCTTGGACAAAGGTGGCTTGGCTGGTTGTTTGCGTTCTTTGCCGTGATCGCCAGTTTCGGTATAGGAAATATGGTACAGGCCAACTCGGTAGCCAACCCGTTTTATGATAACTTCCACATCCCCAAGCTTGCTACTGGCATTGTATTGGCAGTTATGATCGCCCTTGTCATTATTGGGGGCATACAACGTATAGCCAGAGTAACGCAGCGCATTGTGCCGTTCATGAGCGTGGTCTATGTGTCGGCAGCCGCCGTAATCCTTGTGAAGTACTACGCGCAAATTCCTCAAGTATTCGAGGAGATATTCTATTACGCATTCAACCCCCGCGCTGCCGCAGGCGGTTTTACTGGAAGCACAGTTGCCATGACGCTTCGTTTCGGCATAGCGCGCGGTCTGTTCTCTAACGAATCCGGACTCGGAAGCGCACCCATAGCGCATGCGGCCGCGCGCACTAAGGAACCGGTCCGCGAAGGGTTGGTGGCCATGTTAGGACCATTGGTGGATACCCTTGTAATATGCACTATGACAGCTCTGGTCATCCTTGTGACAGACGTCTGGACCGTCAAGGGAAATAGCGGTGCTGCTCTCACCGGTGCAACGCTCAGTTCGACCGCTTTTGACGTAGCCCTTCCCGGCCTGGGGAAATACATCGTCACACTTGGTCTGGCATTTTTTGCCTTCTCGACGGCCATCTCTTGGTCATACTACGGAGATCGCAGTACCGAGTTCATCTTCGGACGTAAATCGGTAATGATCTATCGTATGATATATATACTCCTGATCCCGCTTGGAGCGACCGTAGAATTGAAGTTGATCTGGAGTATTTCAGACATTACAAATGCGCTCATGGCTGTCCCGAATTTGCTTGGCGTAGTAATGCTTTCGGGTGTGGTAGTTAGGCTTACCGAAGAGTACTTCTCACGCGAGCACAAGCCGTTTCAGTGATCGTCTCGAAGACTGTGTGTCTTTCGGGGGAATGGTAGAGAAGACCTCTTATGACGCACGGGGGGCAGAAACTGATAAGTCTGACGGGGCTTTGCCATGCAGGACGCTTTTCCTCGGTTTACATTCGCTCTAATCATGTGTTAGAATTTCCCTGTTTCCAGGGTCAATCGCTATACGCATCGGAATAGCGGTGATTTTCCTGTATGCCTAAAGCCTTACCGCCTTCGGGGAGAAACGTAATGGCCCGACCCCTTGATTACAGCTTGGCCAGGAAAAGGATGGTCAAGAACCAGCTTATCCCCCGCGGGATCAACGACCCTCTTGTGCTGGAGGCGATCGGAAAGGTACCCAGGGAGAGATTTGTCGAGGAGTCCCTTTCAGCGGAGTCATATAATGATCACCCATTGCCCATCGGTCATAGACAGACCATATCCCAGCCTTATATAGTCGCCCTTATGACCGAAGCCCTAGAACTTACCGGTGATGAAAAGACTCTTGAAATTGGGACTGGCAGCGGTTATCAAACGGCCATTCTGGCCGAACTGTCAGGAAAGGTCTATACTGTTGAAAGGATTAGGCCTTTGCTTGTCAAGGCAAGAAATCTACTGGCCGAATTGGGCTATTCCAATATCCTGTTCAAGGCCTTTGACGGCACCTTTGGGTGGAAAGAGCATGAACCCTATGATGCAATTATTGTAACTGCCGGTGCGCCAAAGATCCCTCAACCCCTTTTCGACCAATTGGCAGACGCTGGACGCCTTATCATTCCTGTGGGCAACAAATTCAGCCAGGAATTGATCAAGGTGACAAATAAAAAAGGGAATTACGTACAGAAAAACCTAGGGGGTTGCCGCTTTGTGAACCTGCTGGGCGCCCACGGCTGGAAAGAATAGGTTCCCCGAACAGGTCACGTGGTTCAGCGCCCGGTGGCAGAAATAAAACGTGCAGGTCCCTGACCCTGCATAAATCTTTTAATCACGGGCCGGTACTGTGGGTCCAACTAATGCCCCGGCCAATGAAGATGCAATCAAGTCAACCATGGATTTGTCCTCTTCTCAATCTCAATCGTGGATGAAGGCCTGATGCCGTAGTCATGCCCGGGCCAGACAATGGTATCGCCAGGCAGAGTCAAGAGCTTCCCCTTTATTGATTTCATAAACTGGGACATGGATGCACCCGGCATGTCGGTGCGCCCAATAGCTCCCACAAAGAGTGTATCCCCGGTAAAGACATTGCCCTCACCAAGAAGGCATATTCCACCGGGTGTATGTCCGGGAGTATGCAGGACCTCAAGGGACACGTCCCCCACAACTATATGATCTCCTCCTTCCACTGTCTGGTCGCTCGGCGGCGAAGGGGCAAAGCCCCATTGAACGCCTATGGCCTGAGCCTTTGCCGAATTATACATCCGTTCGTCCGCTTCGTGCATGATGATTGCGGCGCCGGTCAACTCTTTGACCCTGGCGTTACCACAGCTGTGATCTCCGTGACCGTGGGTATTGACGATGTATCTCAAATGATATCCTTTTGCCTTTATTCGGTTAACCACCCGATCCTCGTCTCCGGCTGGGTCAATCACCAGAGCCTCTTTGGTCTTCGGGCACGCCACCAGATAACAAAATACGTCCATAAAGCCGACCTTCATCTGTTCAATATCCATTTATAACTCCTCTTTGGGCAGTTGAATTGTACGAGATTGCGTAGGGACTATCAGAATGCCTGGATAACTTGCATCATGTCCTCCTTTAGACCTTCAGGGACTGTGGACAGCTTCTCCTTGGGAAGGACGACAAATTCACCAGTGCTTTTTGCGAGTATCCGCTGTCGATTGTCCCTGATTTCCCCTTTTGCCTTTATGCTGGAGGATTTCGAGGTCTCAATCAGATTGGCCTTTGCAACAAACGGTTCTCCTATAAGTACGGGTCTGATGTACTTGATCTCCATCTTCCTGGTTACAAAAAAGACCTTTTCAAAGTACAGTATTGTCCATGACATGAGTTCATCTAAGATCGTAGATATGATACCCCCGTGGGCCATGTTCTGCCATCCCTCATAATTCCTGCCCAGAGTTATATCCGAACACACCGCATTCCCATTTCGGTAGAATTGCAGATCCAGCCCGATGGGATTGGCTGTCCCGCACGCAAAACAATGGAGACCTCGAAATTTTCCGATGTTGATCTTTTCTTCTTCAGAAACCATAAAAAACTCCTGTATTCAAAGAATCATAGAAAGACCGATTTCAGCCTTTGACGGCCAAAACGGTGAACCATGTCATGTCATGATCCCATTCACGAAGAATCTGGAAGTGTCTTCTCCTAAGCCCTGCCTTGACTTCACGATACTGGCTTCTCATCAGACCTGAAATGATTACCCTGTCCTCGGTGTGGAAGACCCTTCTTTCCGTCAGGTCCCTGGTTACGTCAAATTGGATATTGGCGACCACAAGATCGGCCGGTTCATTCACAAAATCCTCTACCGCCCCTGCTACCACACGGATGGTCTTCCGGAGGCCGTTAAGCCTGACATTTCGGGTCGCGGTCTTCACGCATAGGGGGTTGTGATCTACAGCCAGGACGCTTTTTGAGCCGAGAAGAGCTGCGGCCAGGGACAAGACACCTGTGCCCGTTCCCAAATCCAGCACGCTCTTAAAAGGCTGCTGTCTCCGGGCATATGTCATAGCCCTCATGCAAGCTCTCGTGGTGGGATGCAAGCCATTGCCGAAAACCACCCCGGGATCGAGGACGATCGGAATACCTCCTTTGACTGTCTCCATTCTTTCCCAGGGAGGTACAATAACAAAGTCGTCTATTCTGACAGGACTTAAACTCCCACCTTGCCACTGATCATATGTGAAATAGTGGGTCTCAACCAGTTCAAGGTCGGGATGCAGCTTCAATAATTCACCTACTATGTTGTCGGCAGGCGATCCAAAAAACAGAAAGGAACTGCCGTCTTCCACCCAGTTCCCAACAAAGGCTTCACCGAGTTTGCCCTCCTCCTTTTTCGGCAACAGACCTCTGAACAGGTAGACATAAAGATCCTTGGGTGGACCGGACCCTCTCTTGCCCCGGTCTCCTGTGCTCAGGCCGGCAGGCCCTTTATCATCTGGTTTCATTGTGATCACTTCCGAACTCTTATTGGATCTTTTAGCCTGCCTCTCGGTACAAAGTCAAGGAAGAGATAAGGCCTCGCATCTGGCCAAAGCCGACTGCTTTTGAGGGCCGTAGTGTCAGGCCAAATAAAATCTTTACACAATCCTAATGAAGCATTAACATTTTAAACACATTAAATTCCAATTAGCGTTGAGAGATATGGATTAAGGAATATTCCCATTATGGCCAAAGAAAGAATTCTTGCAGTAGATGATGAAGCAGATATCCTGGAACTCGTCCGATTCAACCTTGTTAGAGAGGGCTATCAGGTCATGTGCGCCACCTCCGGCGATGGTGCATTGAAAATGGCCAGAATAGAGATGCCTGATTTGATTGTCCTGGACCTTATGCTTCCAGATATCGGCGGTCTGGAAATTACAAAGGCCATCAAGAATGATTTCAAGACACAGGGCACTTCCATCGTGATGCTGACGGCCAAGACAGAGGAGGCGGATATCGTAACGGGCCTCGAAC
>JAXHTA010000103.1:0-10125 GCA_034190285.1 Thermodesulfobacteriota bacterium
GAGCAAGTGGATTTAGAACTCTACAGGCTTTTGAAGATATGATTTTCCTTACAGTTGGTGATGTAGATATCCCTGCTCAGATTCCTGCAAGATTTCGCATGATATAATATTTGACATAAACAAACCATTACAAGTGGTTACGGACTAACTGTACATTGAGCAACTCGGATATAGCCCTGAAATACTACTTCAGTGTAAAGAATCGCTCAATTTAGGTGTAATGCTCCCCTTAAAGAGACTATATTTCGCAATCTCACTGGATTCAGGGTCTGGGCAGAAACAAAAGCTCTGGCAGACCTTAGGCCCTGGCCGAAGGCCGCTTACTCAGCCGGTTGATCCACTTTTCCTTCGGTCTCAGGAGGTGCGAACATCTCTGTTGTGCCAGGCGCCATTTCGGGTTCGACAGCTTGGGCTTCGGACGGCTCCTCTCCTGATGTTGTGATAAACTGTATCACTTTTAGGACCATGCCCTCCTGGTCCAGGACTTCCACACGCCAAGAGCCCACTTCATGGGGCTGAATAATCTTGGAAGAGTAGGTCCTCCATGGGCTCCCTTTGATGATCAACTCTACCCTGGCCCGTTCAACCTTGCCATAATACCACAAATGTGTGATGGTCGTGGGTTCGTTGGCCCCTAAAATTCTAGTGAAACAACAGAGTCTGCCAATGGTAACCGGGAAGCTGACTCTGGGGACGGTGGGCTCGAAATTAATGACATCTTCACAAATAGCCGAGATATCCACTTCCAGCTGAACGGCCTCCTGGGCAGGGGACCCTGTGGGGAGCGTGAAACATATTATGGCTAGGGCAATCGAAAAAAGCCGCGAAAATAAGTTTTCCATAATAATACCCTCCTTGGATTGGTGTTAAGTAAACGGCGAACGGCATATGGCGCAAGGTAATATGGTTGGTTGAGTTGAGTTGACAAGACGTTTCTTTTCCGTGGAAGGAGGTTAGTAAAATTGCTCTTGTGAGTCAAGGACAAAGCAACTACAACATATGTGGTATTACGCTGGATTGGACTTTTGGGGTTTTTCACGAATATGGCTTGGAGTAAGATAGGGCGTTAAAGGACTGGACATATTTGGAAATTGACGTCATTTGGGCCTAATCCGGACACACCAAGCCATCAGGTCCTTTGGTCAGTTTTGAAAAATCATGAGGTATACTAATGAGGCCATAATCATTTAGACTTCCATTTGCGTTAGAAGCACTATTCGTAAGGCCTGATGAATCATAGTGTCTAAATAAGAACGCTCGGATTAGTATGCCTCAATTGGATACTCGGGATCGTGAAAGAGATAATGGTCACAAGCCGTGACCTGAGGATCCGAGTAATCTATATGGATATCGGTGTAGTTGCGGAGGCTTTGGGTGGCGGCCTGGCTTTCTGATCCCAAAGTCCCAGGTGTTTGAGGATGAAACTCAGAATTCTCATCCGACCCTTGCACCTTGGACACGTCAAGGGATCCACTTCATATATCTTTTGAATCAACCTGGCCCAATTTTTCCTGTATTGTTTATATGTTCCATCCGGCTGCAAAATAGAAGGTATTTTTATCTGTCTTGCTCATGATACCTAACCGAGGCATAGCCCGAGTACCAAACCCGGAGCAAAGCAGCGGATTTGGTGGTCGGGCTTGATGTAATTCTTAGACAAGCTTGGCGGTCGGCCCTTTTATTCCTTCCATTCTATTCTTTAACGGAAAACTTAAGGGCAACCAGTTGGATCCCAGTCAAAAGTGACGTAGGCATGTCGTCCGTGACGATGTGTATCGAACTCATATCCCCTGACGTAACCGACAATCGCCCTGTCCCAAACCGTCACTTTTATTCCATAGGCACATTTAACTTTAGCGGGAGTTTGCGCAATGTTGCACAAGTTCAGAGTTGCTATTTCAAGACCCGATCCGCCATCGTGGGCTCCAATGATTCCCGTATCATCGATTCCAGGTATCCCGGAATCATATCTGCCGGAATCTATTTCGACTCCGGACGCTGCAATATTCCCGCCGAACACTGTAAGACTGAAGTTTCTGAAATAGTCATCCCTGAAGTTAGCGAAGATTTTAATCTCCTCGTCCGCAAAAAAAGTCTCGCATTTTTTGTAGTTGCCGTCACTGTCTTTAACAACAACGCCTTCAGCCGGCAACGGCGGGGGTGTCCCGCCGAACTCGAAGAGTTCAATGCCCTTGTTATCCAGCCGGATGGAAACCTCGTCTTCACACAGAATAGTTTTGTCTGTTTTGGACACTTCAAGCCTGAGCAAATAATCCCCGTTCTTTCCTCCGCTGTTCCAGTGCACAAGAGCGGCAAGGCTGTAATTGCCAACATCGGTGTAATAGTCGCTTACACTGAACCACCCTTCGCTATCAGGGATTCTTGTGATAGTTGAAATCCAGGGCGAGGGGTGACGAGCAATTCTATTGTCCTTGATATTATTCCAGGAAGCGCCGTTGTCATTACTGTAGCGGAATCTATAGTATGCGGCATTCGGAATATTGACATTGGCCCAGCAGCCGATTTTACCTCCAAAAGGTCTGTCGAATATTCCGGGAACAGCATTGGACGACGCGTCAATTTTAATGGCAAGACCTTCATTGCCGCCGCTTTGGCTGATGTCATCCGTATGAACTTCGTTTACTATCTCGATATCGCATTTGACACTCTCCCCGTCTTCGGGCCTTATCTGGATATTTCTTTCCAGCACATTCCCCCACGCAGGAGTATGCATATGGCCAAACGGAGTGGGATCTTGATTCCAGGAGAGTATGGTCTTTACTTTAACGATATTCTCGGTTGTACATTTCTTCAGCTTTGAAGCAATATTTGGGATATTCGCTTTTACTGCATAAAACAGGTGTTTATCATTGACATCGGCTATATCGTGAGAGGCCACGGTTGATGTCGCAATATGCTGGTAGCCGGCGCCATCGTGATAATCAATATAAAAAGCGACATACTGGGTGCTTCCCAGCGTACAGAGATCACCATTGAATCCATAGGGAAGTTTTACCTCTATCACCGCTTCCAGCAGGTCATCTTCCGGATGGAGACCAACGCATTTTAGCTCTTCATAAGTCGTATTGTAGAGCATTGGTTTTACCGGCACAAGCCAGTCGGGACTCATCGTCAGCTTGGGAAGTAGGGACGCAACAGTCTTCTGCGGCAGGGCGTATACGGCATTCAATATCTCATCTTTGTCTTGTGATTTTTTTATCGAGCCGAAATAGTTGGGGTTTTGACTGATCATGGCATTAAACTCAAAACGTTCTTCCTCAACCTTGCCTTCCTTTTTTATCTGTTTTTCCGCTTCGATTGTCCTGCCTATCACTTTCTTGATCTCCTCTTTATCCCCGGAAATCATGAATTGTACAGGAGGAGGAAAGGGATCTGCGGGAGCTATAACTTCTTCTTCCGGCGGCGGTTTTATCATGTCTAACTTTTCAATGGGCATGAGTGTATATGCAGGATATGGATGCATGACAAAACCGGTTTCTTTCTTTCTGATTTGAACCCAGACATCTAAAACATTTCCCCATACCGGCAGATAACCAGACCCGGTGGGCGGTTTTTCCCATGAGAGGATGGCCCTGACTTTAACAACCTGCGGATTGTCACATTCCAGATATTCTTTTGGAATAAAGGCCTTCCGTACAGCATAATGGACATGCCCCCCGTTCACAAAAGATAAATCGTGGACATTCACTTCCGCTACTGCGCCAACGCTTACAAAACCATCTCCTTCGTCATAGTCTATGTAAAATGCCACATACTCTTTACTCCCTGCAGTACAGAGCGATCCATTGTAGCCATAAGGCAGTTTCACCTCTATGACGGCTTCCAGTAAATTGTCTTCCGGATAGAGACCGACACAGACTAATTGTTCATATTTGGTTTTATTCGACATGGGACATACTGCCGGACATTGCGCGGTCGTCTCCTCATCGGAGGTATTTCCAAAATAATTCGGATTAACAGCGATGAGTTGCTTAAACTGGAGTCTTTCATTCTCGACCGCTACTTTCTCTACTAGTGTTTCCGAAATAACCATGTTAAACTCTTCTACTCCGGCCGCCTCATATTTAACCTTATTCTCTGTGGTGTATATGATTTCTCCTTTTGAATTTTTTACCTTTAAATAGATATCAGGCTTTTGATCAAAGAAGGTCTCCTGAAAATCATCCTTGTCATATACAATTTCAAAATGACCTTCCTTGTCGGTTATCGATGATCCCAACCGGTCATCAACTAAAAGGTCCTTGTCCAAAGCCTCAACCGTTAATCCGGCAATGCTTTTTTGGCTTTCTTGCCCTGTTACTTTCCCGTAAATTACAAACCCTTTCTTTTTTTCAGCCATTTTCCTCTCCTTTGACTACAGTTTAATTCCGGGCACTACTTCGCTGTATCAAAACTTCATACGGTGCTGTGGAAATTAAGCGTGCTTATCCCTTTTTTCCCTTCTCGCTATCCGTCTTTACCCTGCAACCAATAAAAAATCTGAACAAAGTAATGCCTGATTATCTGTAGGCCGGCAAGGGGAAAATCTGTCTGGCTCCCTCTGTGATACCCAATTCTCTGGCTTTTTTATCTTCGTATTCAACTTCTACAAAATAATAAGGAACCAAGATATCCGGACCCCCTCTAAACTCATCAGCATAATAAGCTAATCTGATGTCAACTATGTTATAACTCTTTCCGCCTTTTTGCCTCTGTGCGAATTTCTCCTTGACGACAGTCAAGACGTCATGTTTGCGGATAATCTCCCTCTCCTCAAAAACCTCGACATTTTCCCACATTCCAAGATGGATCATAACGGGCTTTTCTTGATCTTTGAAGATCATACGAACCTTGGACCTTGGGCCCTCCACGAGCATATCGTTAAGGGTTATTTTGGAGCTTATCTCTGTCTTGATCTTCTTTTTACTCCTCTCTTTTCCATCAAAGGTAACAGCTTCTGTCTGGTAGCCTGAAGTTTCAAAGTGCAGGTTGATGCGCTCATCTTTTATTTTCCTGGGAAGAAGATCGAATCGTTCCAGAAAATTATCGGCCCAGCGCTTGGCACTTTTTTCATCAGTGAGTTTTGCCACATCTTCCGCTACGCCTTTTGATTGATCGGTATAAAAAAGTAATCCGGCAAACTTGGCCCCGGGCTGGGCATAAGCCAATGCACGAGAGGAGTCGTGGGCGGCAATGGCTTCGTCTGTCTCCACCGGTTTGATCTCCATTCCTAAATCTTGAGCGATTTTAGTAAACTTCTCTCTCTTCATTTTTTCATGCTTCAACCTGTAAAGGAATGTCTTTTTCATCCTTTTCCTCCTTTTTAGCACCAATGTGCAATCCAGGTCCAACTAAACCAGCTGCCTGCTCCTGGTACCGGATCTTTGCTAACATGGCCATGGCCCCAAATATAGTCGTTATGTGTATCAGTTCCTTCCGTATTGGCAAACATTACAGCGCTTTGTACACTGCTTGATTGCGTGAGAGTGGTCATCTCAAACCATGCATCTATCACTTTCAGAGGAATCCTTCCGAACATTCCCTCTGGGATGCCATAAATAACAGTAAGCCACCTTCCGTCACATAAAGATGCAAAGTATCTTCCCGGTTCCGCTTTATCCGAACTACCGGTTGTAAAGCTGCAAATAATATGCAATCCCTGGAAAGCTTTGGCCCAACGGTCGAAGACATCATAGTTCGTTCCACCTTTATCGGCATCAAGTTTTAAAGTACTGCAAACTTCTAAAGCAAGCCACTCGAGATCCTGTTTTCCTAACCTTAGATCCCCGTTATCCGGACCTGAATAATGATCTGCTTCCAGTCTGTCGTCATCTGGAACATCGCAACGAAAATATGCCGCCACAAACGGACTGCCGTGACCGGTAAAATATGCAAAATCAACAGTATCTGCCCAATGGTTGGCTGTGCCACCCTTGTCAATACGCTTGAAATCCTCCTCCCATGCATTTGAGTCACCCCAATTGAAATTTCCAACCCATCCGTCATGGTCTACAAGCTCATAATAGAATCCCTCAGCATCTTCATGCTCATGAGTAAGTGGATTGTGGCAATCATAATTATTTATCCATTCTACTCCTACTTCTTTTGCCATTTTTTTGCCTCCTGAGCCAGTTTCGAAATACACCATTTTGCCCAATTCCGGCGTCAAGCTCAAATTTTAATCCTCAAGAGATTCAATATATCCCTGCGGTTAAAATTCTTGCTTTCCTTGATCTTGAACAAACTGAAACGTTTTGAAACTGGCTCTCCTTCTTAATATTTTTTGGTAAAGTCCCATGAACAAGTTTCGCTTTCTGCCCTCATATGGCACCCTGACCACTAAACAACATGATGATATCTAACCAAGCGCACCTGCCGCAATGGAGCGTGGCAGAATAGCTGTCAGGCAGATAAAACAGGCATTTACTTTTGTTTCCTTTTCGCAAATATTGTTTTTAGTCACCGCATTATCATCGTATCCGACTGCAACAATCGCATGTCCGCCTGCCATTTTTCCTCCTTGGAATGGGAAAGGGATTTTTCCATTATCCCTGGCTTGGCCTCTATAGAGCAGAAACAGTAAACCCAAATATGGAGGGTAATCCATACGCTATATGCCTCTTAATTCTCTTCAGGAGGACATCTTTTTGTGTTACAGGAGGATCAAGGCGAAAATATTTGATGGTTTGGATTTGCGCAAATGCGTAGCAAAACCCTGAAGGCTCTTTATTGAAATCAGCAATTATATATGGCCAATATGAGGTGGATCCCATTGGACAATGGGATCCACCTCAGTAAACCCTTCCTGATTTCATTCCTATTTAAACAAGTTGATTGAGCCTCAGCTTTTCCTCTTATTCTACACGGTTTGCTTATTGATTGATTTAATAACCAAGTCACAGGTGTATTCTGCCACTACATGATCGCCCACATTAAAGTCCTTAAGGTCAACATCCGAACCGGCGATTAAAGTTATTGTCTTGCCTGATTCCTTCTCCACTACTGTAACTTTTCCTATATCAGGTTTTATATCACTGATCGTTCCTTCCATTTTTTTCACTTCTGCTGCCTGTGACTCCTGGGGAACTGCTACTCCGGCGAAAAACAACATAAACAGGGCAACAACCAACATGGAAACTAACTTTT
Source organism: Thermodesulfobacteriota bacterium (assembly GCA_034190285.1). Taxonomy (GTDB): domain Bacteria; phylum Desulfobacterota; class DSM-4660; order Desulfatiglandales; family Desulfatiglandaceae; genus JAXHTA01. The sequence goes on from JAXHTA010000103.1 coordinate 7,147, forward strand.
TTGATGTCAATTTCTTCATCATTGTATTTCACTCCTTATTATTTATGGTTAATTTGGAAATCTTCTGTATTTCAGTTAGCATCGTTTATCATGTGAAACATCACCACCTCCTTCCTGTTCTCCCCGGGGGTGTCCTTCCGCTTTTTGGAAAACCTTATCTATCGTGTACCACCTCCATTTTCTTTCTGGTATTCATGAAACAATCCTATCAACTTGGAACAGGAGAATGGCTTCTCGATAAGGCTTGCCTTGTATTTGGTTTTTTCCTCTTCAAGGCGTGTTCGAAACTGAATCATGTCCCCAGTCATGTAGATCGTTTTTATCCCAGGATCATGATTCCGTACGTCACTTACCATTTCGAGGCCGTTTTTCACCGGCATCTGGATATCGGTAAGAATAATATCGGGTTCGAAGTGGAAGAATGCCTCATATCCCTCCGCGCCATTCGCGGCCGTCTTCACACGATAGATGCCAATCCCCTCTATTATTTCTTTTATGAGATCAGTTAATGCCTCATCATCATCGACAATCAATACCTTCATCATGTTCTCCTTACCTGGCCCAATTTTCTGTCCGTTTGCCACGTTTTCACCCGACCATGTTCCATCTTCATGGAAGAGACAGATTGTCTTGTCGGCTAGCGGGAATAATAATAGCTTTTGCCAGCAAGGGATATGCCAAATATGGGAGGTTAAATTAACTTATTGATATCTAAGCACAATTTATTGTAGAGGAACCGGCTGGCAAGAGCTTCCTGAAGGGTTTTTCCTACAGAAATGATAAGCAAAGACGGGGGCAAGGAGTCTAACTGTTTGAAGAAACTATGTTTTATTTGAAAAGAATTTCATACACTTTGTTTTGTTCTCTTAAAATCCGATGGATTCAAGTCATGCTTTTTCAGCAGGTTATAAAAGTCAGACCGATATTTCCCGGCAAGCTTTGCCGCCTTGCTCACATTGCCTCTGGTGAGCAAGAGGAGGTTGGAAATATAGTTCACCTCAAACTGATTTTTGGCCTCTTTCAAGGAGTTAAACTTGCTCTCTTGTATGGTCCTGCTATGAAGAATCAGATCTTCAACAATTACATCCCTGATGGTCATGGCCGCGGCGTATTCAATGGTATTCTCTAATTCTCTTACATTGCCGGGCCAGGAGTACGACAAAAGTTTCCGGAGGGCAGGCGTGGAAATCCCCTTTATCTCCTTTTTCATTTTCCCGGCGAATTTTTTTATAAAATGATCTACCAAAAGAGGAATATCTTCCTTCCTTTCCTTCAAGGGGGGAAGACGGATGGGTATAACATAGATACGGTAAAAGAAATCTTCACGAAACTTGCCCCTTTTCACCTCATCTTCCAGGTTTTTATTGGTGGCTGTCAATACCCTTACATCTACATCTATCGGTTTTTCCCCACCCAGAGAGTAGAACTGCTTTTCCTGAAGCACACGGAGCAGTTTCACCTGCATTGATACTGGTATCTCCGAAATCTCGTCCAAGAAGATCGTGCCTCCATGGGCCTGAATAAAAAAGCCACTTTTGTTCCTGACGGCGCCGGTAAATGCACCCTTATTATAGCCGAAAAATTCACCTTCAAGTAACGCTTCCGGAATAGCGGCGCAGTTTATCGCTACAAAAGGTTTGTTCTTCCTGGCACTTAGAAGATGCAGGGATTTAGCTACAAGCTCTTTGCCGGTGCCACTTTCTCCATAGATGAATACATTGGAGTCTGTCACTGCCGCTCTTGATATCTGCGCTAATACCTCCTGCATCTTTTTGCTCTTGCCTATGATGTTTTCGAATCCATATCTTTCCCCTAACAGAGCTTTGAGCCTTCTGACCTCTCTGGAAAGGCTGCTTTTTTCCAAGCCGTTTTTTATCTGAAGAAGAAGTTCTCTCCGATCGAATGGCTTGGTTAAATAGCTGTAGGCTCCTTGCTTCATCGCCTCCACCGCTGTTTCAATCGTTCCATAGGCGGTAAGAATGATAACCGGCATTTCCGGGGCTATTAGGCGCAGGTCTCGCATCAACTCAATTCCGTCTTCCTTTCTGGATAGTTTGAGATCGACAACAGCCAGGTCAAACAACTCATTTTCAACCATCTCTATAGCATCATGTGCCCCGCCTGTTGTAGCGATCCTGTAGCCTTCTTCCTCGAGTCTGAATTTTAAAACCTCAAGCATATTTTTATCGTCATCTACTATGAGTATATTATCCATATCTCATCTCAATAATCACCGACCATTTACGTTCATTATCGGGACAAGCGTTCCCTCTTCTTTTCTTCAACACCTATATCTATTTCCTTCAAGGTATCTACTATCCTCTGATTCTCTGTGATCTTCTTTTTCAAACCATCCACCGATTTTTCAAGAGTTTTGCTCTTGCTTTCACATGAGATAAGTTCATCAATCATGTAGGCCCAGATTCCTGCCTCCTTGCTCAATCTGCTGTTCGGGAAATCACGAAGAACCTGCTGAAAATACATGGCGGATTTTTTGCAATCCCTTTTGGGATTATCGGGATGAGACCAGATAAGCCCCATATTGAAGACCGTTCTCTCCCCTGGCGTAACTTTTGGGAAAAGCTTCAAGGCCGCCTCATACTCTTTCAGCGCCTTCTCATAGTCGCCTTTGACAACAAACTTCTCCGCCATCGTAAGGTGTCCTCGCTTCTGGTACATTTTTTTTAAGTCCGAAGTAAGCGCACACCCTGTAAGCAACAAAAACATCGCTAAAATACAGGAATAGTAAAAGAAAAGTCGCTTCCCCTTCCTGGCTCGCTTTTTACCCATATATCACCCCCGTGAGCATTCACGGTACATCGTGCTATATACAATCCCAACCCTGTTCCCTGGCCCTCGCCATGTAACTTTTTGGTAACGTTCAAAAGTGTGTACATGGGCATTTTTTGGGCTCGGACAATCACACACCTGAGACATCTCTTTGTACTGAAAAAGCACCCCATAGGTAATCGAGATAAT
>JAXHTA010000104.1:0-10122 GCA_034190285.1 Thermodesulfobacteriota bacterium
AATACTGGATTTAATGGCAGGTTGGGATTCTCACATTCCACAGAATATGAAGCCCTCCCGGGTCATAGGGCTGGGACTAAATGCGAATGAACTCAAAAAGAACAGAGCATTGACTGAAAGTGTGATTCATGATCTCAACACTAAACCCAATCTTCCATTTACAGACAATAGCTTTGATGCGGTTATAAATACGATATCTGTGGATTATATGACGAGACCGATTGAGGTCTTTAATGAGGTTGGGAGAATTCTTAACCCGGGTGGATTATTTTTGGTCATATTTTCTAATCGGTTATTTGAAGAGAAAGCTGTCAAGATCTGGCATGAATCTAGTGAGGACGAACGTATTTTGCTCGTAGAAGAGTTTTTTGAGGTAACTGACCAATTTGAAAAGCCTAATCTGTTCGTATCAAGAAACAAACCGCGCCCTAAGAATGACAAGTACGCCTATTTGGGAATTCCCAGTGATCCGGTCTACGCGGTTTATGCGGACAAGAGAGGTGGCAGTCGCCAAAAAAAAGCAAGACCTTTTGTTGAAATGGATTTTGGGGAAATACCTGACAAGAAAAACCTTGAGAGACGAAAAAAGGCCACAAGAAATACTCTACGTTGCCCTTACTGTCAGGACAGCCTCAAGAAGTGGGCAGTGCCGGATAATCCTTTTGTCCAGACCTGGAATAACGATTTCATGTACATTTGTTTTAACGATGAATGCCCCTATTTTGTTCGGGGTTGGGACAGGATGTACAATGAGACCAAGCAGGGGATGTCATATCGCTTGATGTATAACCCTGAGAATGACTGCTGCGGACCTATCCCAGTCCTTACACCTAATTCGCTTAAGGAAAGTATAGTTGGTTAGCTCGTATCTACTATGATGGTTTATGGGGAACAGGACGAATTTGTCGTAACGCCGGATGATTATTCCATCAGCAACCATTATCTCTTGAATTATAGTCACTGTTTAGGTCTTCTGATAAGAATGTCTCAAGACACTCCGGCATCGTTTCTACATCGCTGATAATGGCATTGAAAATAGTTTTGTTTGTGCTATTATGTTTCAAAATAGACTTCCACCCGTTAGGTTTGATTTATAGTTTGTACCCACACGAAAACTTTCTTTTTCGCCAATTACCGGGTCATATGAAGAAAGAATCGAGAAGACAATTTTTTCATTCATGCTTTTATCTGGGACTAGCGGGATTCAGTTCTACCCTTATTCCGTTTTTCACGGGATGGCGCCAAGAAGCAAACTCCATATCCCTGCCCGGTTCGCTTGAAAATGAGCACAAGGAGCGACATAGAGTTGCAGTCAAAAAGAAGACCGGGCCGGATTTCGAACCCGCCTATTTGAAACTGCATAGAAGCGGAGAGTTGGCAAGAATACGGGAAGAGTTATGGAGCATAATGCGCAGCTGCGAGCTTTGCCCGAGAATGTGTGGAGCCGGCCGGCTCGATGGGGATGAGGGCTTCTGTCAAGCTTCTGCCCAGCTCGAAATATCAGCATATCATCCGCATTTCGGAGAGGAAAGGTCCCTTGTCGGAAATAAAGGTTCCGGAACTATATTCCTGACCAATTGCGGCCTCAGATGTGTCTTTTGCATAAACTGGGACATCAGTCAGGGAAGAAAAGGAAGTAGAAACAGTATAGAGGATATGGCAGCGATGATGCTCAAGCTTCAAAAGATGGGGTGTCATAATATCAATTTTGTTACACCGACTCATTATACTCCGCATATCGTTGCTGCCGTTGACAAGGCGGCTGGCAAAGGATTACGACTGCCTATCGTATACAACTCCTGTGGGTGGGAGCGTCCGGAAATACTGAAAAAGCTCGATGGTATAATTGATATTTACCTGCCTGACTTCAAGTATTTTGATTGTGATATGGCAGCGAAATATTCATCGGATGCTGAAACCTACCCGGAAATTACAAGAGCTGCTCTCCTGGAGATGCATCGCCAGGTGGGTACTGCAAAACCAGCTGAAGACGGACTCATGTACAGAGGCTTGATGATACGTCATCTGGTCATGCCGAACAGGGTCAGCGGAACAAAAAAGGTAATTGAATGGATAGCGGAAAACCTTCCTAAAGATACATATCTAAACATCATGTCGCAGTACAGACCCATGTATAAGGCATTCGAGTATTCGGAGATCTCCAGGAAAATAACCCGCGAAGAATACAGTGAAGCTATAAGGTGGGCAAAAGAAGCCGGTCTCACCAATCTGGATATTCAAGGGTGGTTCTTCTGGTGAGCTTTTCAAGATATGGGACGGCTGTATAAGCCTCTTTTTGGCTTATCTGCTGACACAGCCCGACCTCTTTGGCTTTTTGCTGGCATGATGCACCTTGAGAGTGAATCTCCACGCCTTTCAACGCGGGGCATCTTGAAAGGCAGAAAAAAGGATTGCATCCCCTTTGCCCGGGATGCATTCAGCCCCGACATGAATGCCGGGGCTGAATGCTGAGGCTTCGTATAATCCCCGCATGTTTTTTCAGGCAAGGCCGACTAGTGAACCCCAATTTTTCCGGTTACTTTTTTCCCAGACTCTGGCATTGCTATGTATTCGAAGGTCCCTTTCTTTTCGTAGACTAAACTTGCAGTATCTCCCTTGGATAGGTTAACCTGGGTAATAAAGCAATTATTCTCATCCAATTTAAAATCCATCGACGCGTCAACTACACTCTCACACATCTTGCCTTCTTCAAACATAATGTTGACATTTCTTGATGACCAATTGACCCAAATCACACAGGTGCCTTCAGAGATATGGGACGTAACAGGGTGAAGACGAATCGTTTTATCTCCATCCTTGATGGAAATGAGTTGACACTCCTGGGCCTTAATTGGCGCGTGCCCAATCAACAGCAGTCCCAGCACTAGTGCCAGAGCAGTACCAATTGAAACTATTCTCTTATTCATTGTAACTCCTCCTTGTCTTTAGGTTTTTTGCCTCTTCGTTGCATATGACACGGATCCTGCAGAAAAACCTTGATCACCTCCTTTCCTGGTCATAGTCTGCTAATTAGTGCCCGAACGAAAACAGTCCTTTTCGCCAATCTCTGCGTCAGGTCAAACCTTTAATCCTCAGAATATTTAATATATTCATGCGGTTAAAATTTTGATCTTCCTTGCCCCTGACGAAAAATCCTAGTTTTCGGTCAGAAACTAATTAACCCACTGAAGTGGACCCACTGTCAAGGACAGACTCTAAACAGTTTATAACAAGTTGGCTTTTTGGTAAGCATTTGGCATCTTGAAAATAAGGCGCTTTGACTCTCACTGGTCAGTAACCGGTTTACATTGTTTTCAAAACGCTTTAGATTAGGTCAGCAAGGGACGTCAGGACATTTTAAGGGGTGAAAGCGTATTAAACATCCTGAAAATGGCAGAACGTTCCTTGATGGCCTGATATAAAGCGAGCTTAGCGTTCTTGGGCCAAAGATTTATGCAACGTTAGAGTAAACTGTGTACTACCTGGAGAATGTTTCAATCAGCCCTCTTCTTTTAAGCTCATTAAAGAGGGCTTGCCCCTCATTCAGACTCTTGTAAATAATCGAACAAGTGATGGTTGCCGATGTGACAGCATCCACTCCTGGATCAAAGTCAAAGGGATCAAAGATATACTTGCCCTCAATTGTATCACGCATCTTGGCCTCATCAGTAAAATCCCACGGCTCATTTCCATATTTGGTCAACTGCAGAGGCATAAACCGTAAGATTTTACCGGTATTCTCGAAGATACAAATGAAGTGAATGTCATGACATAAATCACAGGGGGGAGGACGGCTAACAACCAAGGCAAACAGACGTATGTCGGACCCATTCCTCTGACGACCAACGCTTGTGTAAACCGCCCCACCCATTTCAAGGGGTACCTTCTTGATTGTGGTAAAGCCGTCACCAATCATGAAAAAGGCCTTTACAATCCTTTGAAAGAGTTGTGCTTGAGTTAAAACGGGTTCTACTTCTACTATCTCTGTCTCAATCTTGGCTCCTCTTTGTCTTATGGCCACCAGGTCTTCATTCATAAACTCCTTCATTTCCTCAAGGATCTCTTTATAGTGGGAGTTCAGGCCGGTATGAGTGCCTGCGACAATACCTGTTTGTCCGCTAGGATTGTTTATTACGAAGATGGCCAAGGGAAGTGGACTACTTCCAGTGGCCTCATACAGAGCAAAATTGGGATCTTCAATGATTGGGTAAGGCACCTTGAAATAATCAATGTATTTCTTGATGTATTCATCTTTGCTGCCGGAGGCGATGGCCAACATTTTTATCCTTCCCTTGGTTTCAGGGGTGGACTCTATAAGGGAATACAGTTTATTGTATATGGGGGCCTGTTTCCGGCAACTCCCACAATTGATATTCATGATTTCAACCAGAATGAGATCAGCTTTGACATCTGTTAGAGTAAAGCTTTTGCCTTCGGAGAGTCCAAGATAGACCAAAAGCATTGGATCAGAGGGTGTTTTCATGGAAATCTCAGGGAAATCGTCGCCTTCCTTTATAAGGCCTTTCTGGCCGCAAAAAACGTGGTCAAAATCTGAAATGTACAATACAAATACAAAGGATGTGACAAAGATCAGCAACATCACACGACCCATTCAGCTTTCTCCTTTATGAAAATCGGGCAAAGAATATCCCGGCTTTTAGACAAAGATGTTTGGATTGAATTAATAGTCTGACCAAAAAACTGAGATTGATTATGGAGTTACAAAGGCCCCTGGGGAGGTTTGCCCCCCCCCAGGGGATAAAATCTTGGGTTCCCGCCAACATGGAAATGATTAATAATTACCTCACAACTATGCGCCCCTTGCCTTTCATCTTACCGTCCATGGTCAAAACAGTATACTCGAAGTTACCCGGCTCTGGAAATTGTAACGAAGACGTGTCAGTATAACGGATAAAGCTGGTGACAAAACAGTTCTTGGCATCCATAAAAAACCCAGGATGCTTCAGATCGGGATTTACAGTAACATCCATGCACTTTCTTCCATCTTCAAACACTATTTGAATCTCCTCATTAAATATTCCGTTCATCCACAAGACGATAGTATTTTTCTTCGCTTCCAAGAGTGATGGGTCAATATTTATGGTTTGATTTTTCGCCCAAACTTTCACTATTGCTGCTTCTTGTGAATAAACGCCTCCTGCGTTAGCCAGCAACATTGCGAAACCCACTGATACAATAGTAGTAATCAAGAATAGTCTTTTTCTCACTGTAAATTCTCCTTTCATTAACCATTGTCGTTTTCTTCTGATATCACATCCTGCACTGGCCAAATTTGAAAAGCATCACCTCCTTTGAACCCCATCGGTTGGCAATAAAATGAATAAGATACTAGTGCATATCGATGAATAGGCAGGGCGGCACTGAGCAGTGTCCGAATCTTGGTATTCTTTAGGCGATCAGGCGCCCTGCTTCGCAGTGTTCTCACACTACCAGAGTAGGATATTTTACTGTAAGATCAAAGGAATCAACTGGTTGACCATAGGCAAACAGGTGCTAAGACGTACAACCAACTCATCAGATTAGCGCCGAGATAGCAGAAGTACGGTTGTTAGTGCTCCGTAATATAAATCCCATCACAAGATCTTCAGAGTTTCTCTACAATCGCCTCTGCTGTACCAGCTCATATGAAAAGGTTTGATTTCTGATTATAATTCGTGACAAAGAAATCGATTCATTCACCGAGATTCTTGGTGCTCCAAAAAAATCCTCTGGGGATCGTCTTTTGGTGGATCAAATCGAACCAGGTCGCGGCTTGGTTGAGCCAAGAGGAATAGGTTGGGTAGTAGTGGATAACGACGTCGTTGTTCAGGCTGGCCAGAACCCCAGCTCGACCTTGTCTTGCCAATGAAACCTACTATGCTGTCTTCGGATGACAGGGCAGTATAAACCATAAGCATATAGGTACGGTACTGTCAAGTTTTTTGTGCAAATTCTTTTTCTCCAATTATTTGATGAAAGGGAGGCTATTATGTATTCTTCCAATAGGAATAGATCTGCAATCCAATTCCAATGCCGTCCGAAATAAATTGAGTTTGTGATTTAGAGTTGAGATTGCGAGCACTTACACCTGCCACATGGGAGGGAATCCTTCCCTACATTAAACGGAATGCCTGAGCGTGGTAGATTTGCTGCCATAAGGCCATTTTTCAATACCATCGTGTATACGCTTTTCAAACCACACTTTGGACAAATAGCCAAAAGAACTTTTCATGTTTAAAGAGGATTTATGATAGTGTAGGTATCCACTAATATAGTGCCCATCTATGAACGAATAACTACACTATGAGCGGTATCCAATTCATAAATGAGCAACTGGCAATAAACAAGGCTCACATACTCGAAACGACAAGGTGACCCGAGGACGGGAGTCGGCCCATTGATACGCTTGGCACATCACTACAGCGTTGGGGTGATAGGAGAATCAGATGAAAGAAGACATTAAGAAACAGAATTTTATCAATGAATTTTATACCCGCGAAGGGTGCTATGTGACAGAATTGTCGAATACGCCGGACGACCCGGATGTGTCAATCGCTCGGGTGAGGGTTGAGCCTGGAATGACAACCCGTTGGCATCGGCTAAAGGGTATTGTCGAGCGCTACTACATCCTAAGCGGCAAGGGGCGTGTGGAGGTTGGGGAATTACCATCACATGAAGTGAATGCTGAAGATATTGTGCTTATTCCGGCGATGTATAGTCAACGTATCACCAATATCGGCTTGGAGGACTTGATTTTCCTGGCTATTTGCACACCTCGTTTTTTGAATGATTCTTATGAAGATATTGAGGAAAAACCAATATAGACGAAAGAGCCAGGTCCGATGGATCTCCTTTTGGTTTCCCAGGATGAGGCCTGGCCTGTAAGGAAGATTCAAAGCATTTGGGCCTTCAAAGGTAAGATGCATGGTATGGTCAGGATTTCTGTAAACTCTATGCCCTTTGTGTTAGAGTATTGAAGTCTACCACAAGTGGCCTTTGCATCCAAGGCTTTGCGGTTCGGTTTCTTGAATCCGGTGAATACCGGCCCGTAGCACACGTTTAAACAGGGGGCCGTTGACGTTAATAATCCTCTGTTGTTGTGGGTGTGAAATGACCTTGAGAGACAATTCAGCTAAGGCACTAGCCACACGGCGCAATCCTTGGCATTAGTAAGGACATAACTCGATACGCTACCCATAAAAAATGAGTTGTTTATACCCCGTCTGCCCACGACGACCGTAGAAAAACCACTCTTTTCGATCTCTTCCACAATAGTCTTACCTATCTTTAGTGTACTCTTTATCTCTTTGATATTTATCTGTCTCTCCGTAAGGCCCGCCTCTGTAAATCTTTTTTTTGCGTGAACATAAAAGCTTTCGACACATTGTCTATCTCCCTTAGTAATCACATCCCCGATCTCCTCGCCTTCCTCATCGAATTCAATGGTACAGTAATCCCTGAGTCGAGGTGTTATGTGTAACAGGGTGATTTCACTGTCAGGATTATCTCCGACCATAAAGCTCACATGGTCAACAGCTCGCAGGGCGCTTTCGGAACCGTCTATTCCCACGAGGATCTTTGACGGCTTTGCATCTCCTCCCACTGCCCAGACAGGTGTGGTTTTTGTATGTTCCAGAACGCTGTTCGTAACACTACCTATGAAGGATTCCGCCAGGCGTGACATCCCTCTGTTACCGATAATAATTGCATCACACAGGGACTGCCTGCCGTAGTCTATAATGGTCTTTGCCGTTCCCATTGTCTGTCGCTGGCTTACTGTCTTGATTCGGTTTTCATCTATTCCCAGTTTCACCATTATCTTTTTCGATTCATCCAGTATCTTGTCTGAATTCTCCTGGTTCTTCTTGGTAACTTCCTTTAGGGATGCCCTGGACTTTGTATCCAAGTTTGCATCTTCCAGGAGAAATTCCGATATCTTCGGCTGAACATTCAGAATGGTATATTGAAAATCCTTAACGATCGATCCCATTCCGGCCGCGTATTCCATTGCCTTTCTTGAATGAAAAGAGCCATCTACGGCTATTAAAAGCACTTTTTCCACTGGATATCCTCCTATTGAATTTGTCAAATGATTTTCTTTGGATCTGCCGTTCACGCCGTGAGCTGTGTGATACGGGTTATCTTGAATAGGAATCGGCTATAAGAACTTGCTTTTCCCGTGGAAAATTATAGGGGAGTGAGGCCTTATGTGTCAAGGTAAATGGTTGACAAGAACCCTCTTTCCTTACCCGTAGGTGGCGGCATGCAGGCAGCGCGGACTCGGCTTTTGATCCTGAAAACACTTAATATATTCATGACTTTAAACCCTTACCACCCTGATGATTTCTCGCGAACTTTTGGACCGGCGAAGACGTAAACGATTATCCTGATGAATTGGCGGCCGCGGGCGGCATTCAGTTCCTAAAGCTCCGCATCAAACTCCAGCAATTCCGAGTTTCCTATGGTAATGCCTTCTCCAGCGGGCAGTGGTTCCGTCATACCCTCGAGAGTCAAAAGCAGGTCATAGGTTCCCGGAGGTACGGCATATCTTTGCCACAAGGGATAATCACCGTTGAAGGCCCCGCTGATGCGCATAATGGCTTCCTCCGTGCCTGCCGGAATCAACTCCCAGGCGGCAACCGGAGAACTGCTTGGCTTTTTGAGTGTTATGCCCGAGTCGATCTTTACGATGCTCTCTTGTCCCTCGGCGACCAGGATATTAGATACAAGGACAACAGGCTTTTCACTTGTATTATATAGATACGTCCTTTTGTAATGGACGGCCAGATCATATCTTCCGGCCGGAAGCGGCTTTGTCATGTAAAAATAATAGTCATTGCCCGTGAATGGGATATGAAATTTGAGCTCTTCATTTCCGGCCTGAGAGATGATGACAGCGCCTGCCGGTATATCTCTTAGAGAATCGGCAATGTCTATGGCCATAGCTCCCAACTCGATCAGGGCTGTCTCTCCGCCGTTCACTTCCCGGATGCCGAATGATACCTCAGAATCTGAGTGGTAGTTGGAATTGGCAAAACCTGCTATGACTTCATATTTGCCGGAAAGCAGGGTATGTGTGGTATCGGGACCGGGGGTAGCGATGTTCTTGATATCTTTTCCGTCCGGCACTCTCCGTATTGTGAAAGCATTTAGACTGGCGGTGGATGTCCGTGGCATTCTAATTCGCAATTTACCTAGTTTGGTCGTAGCCTTTCTTGTAACAGTCTTGGCTTTTTCAACCTTTTGGACAATATCTTCTTTAACGGTTTCCAGGGCTGAAAGCAAAGTATCTGCGTTATCGGCTCCGAGATATTGTCCGCCTCCTGCTTCGGCCAGACAAGAGAGCTGCTCCTTTTGCTCTCCATCTACTCCAAAGCCAACCACATGAAGTATGAACTTTATTCCCGAATCCTTGAGGCCCTTGACGACACCACAAGGATCGGCATGGCAAGTCTCCTCTCCATCACTTATGAGAACAATTGTGGTTTCCTCTTCCATGCTCTCCAACGTCTCAACAACCATCTTAACGGAATCAGCCAGGGGCGTCTTGCCTTTTGGGGACAGACTGTTCACCCTGGTAAGCAGTCTTGCCTTGTCCGTACTACCTGCCGGGATCAGTATTTCAATGTCGGTGCAATCCCCTTTTCGCCGGTGTCCATAAGCCGCAAGCCCTATTTTAACTTCGGAAGGGAGGACGGGCACGACCTTGCCCATGACCTCTCTGGCGGATTCGATCTTTTTCCGCCCGCCCGCATCGCCCCACATGCTGCCCGAAGCGTCGAAAATGAACACGACTTGCGGAAAACTCCCTGATAAAGCATCAGATACAGTAAAAGAGAATACAAGTGGGAGAAAAATGAGCGACAAGAATTTCTTCAATGGCCTTCTATAGTTGATCATTTTGAGAATAGCAGATGTCATTTTTTCGTCCTGCCTCCTTTTGTGTCAGTATTCACCAGAGTCTCTTGTCCACATCATGGCGAAAGGTGCCGAAAATATAATACTGCCTGCTGCAACAGCAGCCGGAGACTGAAAAATGCAGGCTAATCGGTCAGATAAGTGGCCCGCATTTTGTACCCCGAATCGCCTACATATCTGTCTCTATGGGCGTTTGTGGTTCTG
>JAXHTA010000105.1:0-10093 GCA_034190285.1 Thermodesulfobacteriota bacterium
CACAGATAACCGTTCTGGGCGTCTCGTACCGCGAGGATGTGGGAGACACGCGTTACAGCGGATCCGAGATTGTTGTAAGGAAATTGACTGAGATGGGGGCTGAAGTCAAGGCCCATGATCCTTATGTTCAACACTGGTGGGAGCTTGAAAAGCAGGATACCTATCCTGCGGTGGGTGCCAGCTGGTCTCGCTTTTTTCGCAACCAGGAGAGCCTGATGGGATTTCGTATGACGGCCGACCTGGAAGAGGCCCTTAGGGGTTCTGATGCGGTCGTCTTCGCGGTTCGACATAATCCCTACCTGGATCTTGAACCTGATGACGTGGTCGGAATGGCCGGTGCCCCCCTTGCGGTTGTCGACTGTTTTGGTATCCTGGATGACGCCATGATAGAACGGTATTTTGAGTTGGGTTGCGAGGTCAAGGGCCTGGGGCGCGGTCATATAAACAGGATAAAAGACAGAGTGCGAAAAAGCAGGATAGGTATGACTTAACCTTTAGGCACTTCAAACATTTAGATGGCACGAATACGCCAGTTATAATGCGTCATCGTTTAAGAATACATGTATTGGGTCGCGAACAACCTATTAGCCTGATCTTTTGATCTTCGAATGAAAAAAAAGGCCTATGAACAATGTGTGGAATCTGTGGCATATATAGTATTAGCGGTCGTAAGGTAGATGAGAGACTCCTGAACAGGATGAGCAACGACCTTATCCATCGTGGTCCGGACGGAGAAGGCATTTTCGTTGATGCCCATGTGGGACTGGGACATCGCCGTTTGAGCATCATTGACCTTGAAACCGGTGAACAGCCAATGGGGAATGAGGACGGTTCGATCCAGGTGGTCTTCAACGGAGAGATCTACAATTTTTCGGAACTCAAGAAAGAGCTGAAAAAGAAAGGGCATATTTTCAAGACAAGAAGCGATACGGAGACCATTGTCCATGGTTATGAAGAATGGGGAAACGATTTTGTCCAGAGGTTGAGGGGCATGTTCGCCATCGCCCTGTGGGATGCCAGGAAGAAGAAGCTTGTTATGGTGAGGGACCGGGTGGGGAAAAAGCCCCTCTATTATTTCCTGGATGAAGACCGGTTGCTCTTCGCCTCAGAACTAAAGGCATTGCTCGAGGATCAGAGTATTTCCAGAGATATCGATCCAGCAGCCCTTGATTCGTATTTAAGCTTTGGTTATGTGCCATCTCCCTTAAGTATATTCAAGGCGGTGAAGAAACTTCCCCCCGCCCACGTTGCCGTGTACGGCCCTGATGGATTTTCCCTTCGGCAATACTGGCATCTGGATATGGAAAGCGAGATTTTACCTGACTCTGAAGAAGAATTGTTTGAGGAAATGGGAGCGCTTTTTGATGAAGCTGTGAATCTTCGTCTTATCAGCGATGTTCCATTGGGGGCCTTTCTGAGTGGCGGGATTGACTCCAGTGCAGTGGTGGCATGTATGGCCGGTTTGATGAAGACGGAACCGGTCAAGACGGCCTCTATCGGATTTTCTGACAAAAAATTCGATGAACTCGAATATGCCAGGATAGTTGCAAGTCAGTATAATACCGACCACACTGAATACGTGGTGGAACCGAAGGCCCTTGAAGTACTGGATGATATCGTATGGCACCTGGACGAACCCTTTGCCGACGCCTCTGCCATCCCGACGTACTATGTCTCCAAAATGGCTCGAAAGAAGGTTACTGTAGCCCTGTCGGGTGATGGTGGTGATGAGACCTTTGCGGGCTACATCCAGCGTTATTATATGAATCGAGTGGAGGACAACATCCGCAGGAAGATCCCTCGCTTTGCCCGAGAAAATATCCTGGGCCCAATCGCCAGAATCTATCCAAAAGCGGATATTCTACCCAGGCCTTTGAGATTAAGATGTTTCCTCAATAATCTTTCCTCGAGTTTTGAAAAGGCCTATTTTCGGGATATGTCCTTTTACTTCCTTCCCGAAATGAAAGAAAAGCTGTATTTGCCGGGGTTTTCCTCCGCTGTTGAGGGTTTTAGGGCTTTTTCTGTGCTTGAAGAGCATTTCAAGAAAAACCGTAATCCTGATGTGACTACCCGTGTACAGTATATCGATATCAAGACCTACCTTTCGGAAGATATCTTGGTAAAGGTAGACCGGATGAGTATGGCCCATTCTCTGGAGGTAAGGTCCCCAATTCTGGATCACAAGTTAATGGAGTTTGCCGGAAAATTGCCATCCTCCTTTAAGCTTAAGGGAAGCGAATCGAAGTACATCTTAAAAAAGATTAATGAAAACCGTCTGCCCGGAAGTATTCTATACCGAAAGAAGCAGGGCTTTTCCATCCCTCTGGCCGCCTGGCTGCGAGACGAGCTGAAGGAACTCGCCAGGGATACTCTCTTGTCCCCCGGAGCCAGGATAAATGATTACTTCGCTCCGGGTTACATTAGAGACCTGTGGAAGGGACACCTCAAAGGACGGCAGGATTATGCTTACCCACTCTGGGCATTGATGATGTTTGAATTGTGGCAGCATAAATTCTTGGCTGCAAAATAGCATGTCAAAGAAGTGCGTTATTAGTCTGTTCTTGGTCTTAATCATATTCCGATCCACTTTGCCAGGATATTGCGCCTCCCATAATGCGGAAAATATAATAGTTTCTTGCGATCGATGGCCGGATTTTTCTTCACTGGAAAAATTCGGCAATGACTGCGTGCGCCTTGGGGATGCTCGTACTCACGAAGAAAAGGCAATCTCAGTCTGGCGATTTATTCAGCAATGCACGGAAGATGGTCCGGTACCAAAAGAACCTGCCAACGGCAAATTCTATATCATCTCTCCCATTAAGCTCTTAAACGTTTACGGTGTTCACTGGTGTGACGGTCTATCGCGGATCATGACAATGACATGGCGCAGTCTGGGGTATCGAGCGGAAAAGCTCTACAAATTTGGGCATACGTTTGCGGACTGTTGGTGGGAAGATAATGACGGCATTGAGAGGTGGCATGTATTTGACCTGAACCAGCATTGGTTTGTTTATGACCGTTCAGGAAGCCATATTGCGACCAAGGATGAACTTGCGTTCGATTATTCCCTGATCTACCTCCCTTCACGGACGCCGATTCCTTCTCGACCTTCTCTTATGCAGCCCAGTTATGTCCACGCAGGGCATCTGAAAATAGAGCCCCATAATACCGGAATTAGTCTACGAATGGGAGAGAGCATTGAACGGTATTGGGGGAATGAGGGCAAACCCTATTACAATCTGTTTAGAAAGGGTTCGAAGAGAGACTTTGAACACGGACCTTATGAAATCACTTATGGGAACGGCCGATCTATTTATGAACCGGATCTCTCTAAACGGGATTTTGAACAAGGATTGTTTCGAAAACCGGTCAATATGGCATGTACCGAGGTGGACGGCCTCGGTCCGGCTCTCCATCCGAAAGAGCCAAATAAGAAAGCCATTGCCATTTTTGAGATTTCTCTTCCCTACATTATTTCTGATGCCTGGCTGAATGCGACTCTTATCCGAAGGACTCCAGACGACTGGATCAGTTTTTCTATTTCGGTTGACGGGGGGGTTACATGGCAACCGTTATGGGAAACCGCGAAGGATCTGGGTTCCATTCGACTGGATCAAATCGGCTTTTGCCAGCCCTTTAATCCTTCCAAAGAAACGAAGCCGGAAACTGTCACGCCATTTGGCCGGTACGACTATCTCATTAAGATAGAGATAAACGCCGCAAAGAGAGTCACCGATTGCGGACTCGATAGCCTTTCGGTGGTCACCGTATTCCAGCATAACCTGTTCTCCCTCCCAATGCTCTGGCCCGGAAAAAACTTGATTACCGTCCAGGGCGATATCGATCCAAAAGGACTGCTTCGGCTGACTTATGTGTGGGACGATGCCAAGGGCAAAGGACGAAAGCACGTTGCCGAAATCGGAGCTACGCCTTTCCATTATGAAATCACGACCACAGGGAACAAATGGGAAGAAGTAATATGTCGTTCTATAACGATCGAGTCTCTCTCGGGCAAAGAAGACGACAGGGTCAGCTTTGATCAAGAAAGAGACATCCTGCCGTCCACGCGCTTGCCCATGTCCAGGGTTTTTCCCACCAATAAGTCGATTGGCAGGTATCATCCGAAGCCCCTAAAAAAGGCGTCTTACTATATTGGCGCAATTGAGGCCCAGTTGAAGCTCCAGAGGGACCCTGCAACGGATGATGAGGCATTAAGGAGACTCTCCAAAAAAATCGGTCAGAATATCCTGGCCCTTTCGGCCCTAAAAGACCCAAGAGCAAGAGATGTATTGGAGGAGGTGATTGAAAACGACCGGTCCCATCCGTGCAAGAACAAGATCTGGGCCTGCCAGGCCCTTTTTCATTCGGTAGGAAAAGGGGCCGCGCCTATTTTGATCCGTATACTGGAGAAGGATGACGCACTTACCTGGTATGATCCAAGAAAAAGGTGGTCCCAGGATGCCATGTGGCTTCATACAACTTCCATGTCAGCGGCAATCTTAGCCCGGATCAGAAACTTTGAGGGAAGAGAGCGGGCCGCTGACCTCATTGCAGACACCATTGAAGGAAAGAGGACCAGGGTTGATCCAAAGAAACTCTGGCGGGGTAGAGAGATATGCTGGGGGTTGATCAGATCGCTGGGGAGACTGGGAAATTATAAACACATTCCTCTGCTTCTGGAGGTTCTATCTAAGAAAGACCCCGACGCCATTGCAGTGGCGGTTCAGGCATTGACGGAGATAGGAGACCCCTCGGTCATTCCAGAACTGCTTCGGCTCTTGAAGCATGCAAAATACCCACCCATTCTCGTGTATATCATTGAGGCCCTGGGTAACATGGGGACAGAAGAGATCGCCCCTCACCTTTACCCTTTTCTGTCTCATTGGGACGAAGACTTTCGGGGGGCGGCAGCAGTTGCTCTGGGCAACATAGGTGGTTTAAAGGCCGCGACAGAATTAAAAAAGATGATGTACAAAGAACGATTTCCATGGGTCATTGCTGCGGCGAGCAAGAGTTTGCAGAGATTTGAGGAAAAAGGGGCAGCTTCAGGGAAGGCTCGATAATCTTCTATAGGTGGCAAGCATGCATAGAAAACTGGTCAAGAATATCCTGTTTCCTTTACATGAAAAAGTAATTGGGAGAAAGACGCTAAAATATCTGGAGGAATTGGAGAGACTCCAGTGGGTTTCAAGTGAGGAATTGGAAACACTAAGATTTCAAAAACTTAAGGCGCTTTTGATCCACGCTAAGAGAAATGTGCCTTTCTACGAAGATTGGTTTTATGAAGCTGGTTTTGACCCTGCCAGAATGCAGTGCGTTGACGATTTCAGAGTTCTTCCCCTTCTCACCAAAGCTGCAATACGAGAGAATCTGGACAAGATGCAGTGGAAGGACTGCCCCGGCGGCCTATATCGTTACAATACCGGAGGCTCTTCAGGAGAACCGCTGGTTTTCTACTTCGACCGTCGCAGGCAGGCCTATGATATGGCGGCTCGCATACTCACCCATCGGTGGTGGGGCATTGATAAAGGAGACAAAGAGCTTTATCTCTGGGGATCGCCCCTTGAAATCAGCAAACAGGATCGCATTAAGAACCTGCGGGATCTATTGACTAATGATTTACTGATAAGCGCCTTTGAAATCTCCCCCGAAAAGATACCCAGCCTTCTTGAACAATTCAGAAGATTCAGGCCAGCCTGTGTTTTCGGTTATCCCAGCACCATTGCTCTTTTTTGTCAGATGGCGGCGAAACAGGGGCTATTCCTTAAAGATTCTGGGATTCGCGTGGTCTTTTGCACGGCAGAAGTCCTCTATGACTACCAGAGGGATATCATCAGTCGATATTTTGGTGGAATACCGATAGTCGATTCTTACGGCAGCAGGGACGGAGGTTTTATTAGTCATGAATGCCCGGAGGGAAAATATCATGTTATGGACCCAAATTATGTAATCGAGTACCTTAAGAACGAAGAACAGGCCAATCCGGAAGAAGATGGAGAAATAGTCATTACCCATCTTGATGCCTGGGGTATGCCGTTTGTCAGATACAAGACAGGAGATATTGCCAGGCCGGGTAATGAAGAGTGCCGATGCGGACGTGGTTTCTCCACTATGGCCAGCATACGTGGGCGCACCACGGATTTTATAGTTACACCTGATGGCAGATGGCAGCACGCCCTATCAATAATATACATAGTCCGCGATATCGAAGGCGTGGCGGAATTCAAAATAATTCAGGAAGATGTGGACGACATAAGAGTCTTGCTTAAAGTGCACGAGGATATTTATCAACCCGAAATGAATAATACCATAATCAGTGGTTTCAAAAAACGGATGGGTCCGGACGTGAAAGTCGCAATTGAAATAGTGGATGACATCCCACGGGATGCTTCCGGCAAGTACCGCTATGTGGTGTCAAAGGTGGCTGCACAGGGGTTTTGAATTTGGGAATGGCCGCTTGAGTGTGTTTGAAAGGGAACAGAAATACCAATAACAAATGTTTTCTGGCTCGTGTCCATCCACAGGTGAGGATTCTTGTGCAAGATCGAGGCATGCGACGAAGCATCATTTTTAGGAAGGCGAAGGGATGCTTTCTTTATTGGATGTTGTTTTGTTTTCTCTTGTCAGTAATCAAAACGGTCCAATGTTTCGCAGATGTTCAGCTTAAAGGTCCGCTTCAACCTGTACCTTCAGTGGCTATGAGGCCGGAGTGGAACCGCTTCAAGATCTTGGTCTGGCCCTATGAGACAGATGTCTTAGAGGATTTTTTATTGTACCAGGAGTTGAGTTTAGGTGGCTTCCAAATTGATCGAGGTGCTGGACAGGATAAAAAGGCTGTATTTTCTGTTCAACATAATTTTCCCTATTACGTTGGGCATGCTGCTGATAAGGGATTTCTTTATTTAAGAGAAGACAATGCAAGAATGGTAACAGGGAAAAGAGATCCCATTATACGTCCTTATAGTCTGGCTGAGCCCAAAACCATAGCTAAAATGAAAGAGCATCTGCTTAGTAACATTGAGACAACGAAAAAAGGGTATGTGCTGGCCTATGCTTTTGATGATGAGATCTCTTTGGGTCGCTTTGCCACGCCATGCGACGTGGATGTCCATCCCCTATCTCTTGCGTGGTTTCAAAAATGGTTGACTGGGGAATACGGAAATATCGGCCAATTGAACGCCGAGTGGGAAATTTCATTCCTAACCTTTGATGAGGCGGTGCCTCAAGGATTTGAAACAATCCGAAAAAAGAACAATAAGCTTTCCCTGGCCAGCTGGAACCTTGCGCCCTGGATAGATTTTCGTCATTTCATGGATTATCAATTTGCTGCTGTGCTTTGCGATTTAACCCGCTATACTAACAGTCTTGACCCGCATGTCCCTGCTGGGTTTGTGGGTGGTCAGGGGCCAGGGCCCTGGGGAGGATATGACTATGCCCTGCTGAGCCGAGCGGTCCAGTGGATGGAGGCCTATGATATTCACGGCACCAATGAGATACTGCGCTCCTGGTGGAATAAGCATCGGCGTCCTCGGATGCAGACCTTTTTCTCCACCAAGAATCCCAAGCTGGACGCCTGGTTTCTCTGGTACTATTTGCTCCACGGCAACCAGGCGGTGATTGCCTGGCCCGAGGGCTGGTTTCATACGGGCGAACACGACATCGCCCCCTTTATTCTCGCGAATCAGGATACATTCAAGGAGATTCAAGGGGAAGTCAGTGAGGTCTTGGTGGACCCGAAGACTTTATTCAATCCGGACCCAATCGGCATCTACTATTCTCACCCCAGCATCCAGGTCGGGTGGGCCATGGATGCCATTGTACATGGAAGAACCTGGATCAACAGGAAAAGCTCCATTGACAACAAGAATCAGAGCAAGGGGATTTTGCGTAAGGCCTGGTGCAAGACGCTTGAAGATCTGGGATTCCAGTATGACTTTGTGAGTTACCTGGACGTAGAAGAAGGAGCGGTTGATCTGAACAAGAAGTTTAAAGTTATCATAATGCCAAAGACCATTTGTTTGTCCAACAGGGAAGCCGAGAGTCTCAGACGATTCGTCATAAACGGAGGCAATTTAATTGCCGATTATCTCTGCGGAGTTATGGATGAACACGGCAAAGGGCGTGACACCGGAGTATTGGATGACCTGTTCGGGATTATCCGAAATGATTCCGATGGATACTTGAACGGCAAGGGGATAACAGAGATCGACGCTGAAAAATATGAGAAGCCGTTTCTTGAACGTTTCACATTCAACAATGGGGCCTATCGCCACAAGGATATAGTTGTTTTTGAACGCGGCACCAGGCACAAGGAGAATGCCGGAGGAATAAAGATAAAAGACCCCTTGGGCCTCTTTCATCGGGCATCAGTGCTGGTAACCAAAAGGTCAGGAAAGGGCCGGGCTGTTTACTGCAACCTTTCTCCCCTGGAGTACTGGGATCCGTCCAAACGGTTTGGAGACTATGGCGTTGAGTGGCGGAAAATCGTTTCTGGAATACTAGAACATACCGGTGTTAAACCCAGGGTTACAATTTATGAAAACGGAAACAAAATTAACATGATTGAAAGTGTTTTTTGGCGAAACAGTAACAAACATTATTTGGGGATTGTGAAGAATCCCACCGAAAGCCGACCGCAGAAAACCCTGGGCAACAATTCTTCGGTTCAGGGTATTACCGGCCAGGAAGTGACGATTCAATTGGAGTTTGCTGAGAACGTGAGCCTAAAAAACCTCCGCATAAACAAGAATTTAGGAGAAGGTCTGGTGTTTCATGACGGCTTTAAACCCTGGCAGGGCAACCTCTATGAAGTGGTTTATTACTAGTTTTCCATTGATCACCCTCAGTGTCAGGGGGCATAGGGCACTATTGTTTCAAGGGGCTAGGTTTTACCTTAAATCAAATTCATGAGAATAGAACCTTTTGCTAAAACAATGACATTCAGAATCGCAACCCCGAATCTCCGCTATTGGTTTTTTTTGCTGTTATTTGGGGCAGGATTATTACTGTCAACCCCTTGCCCGGCCCTTGAACCGAAGGAAATTCTGGTGCTGGCCAACCGGAATGCCTTCCACAGCGTCGGTCTTGCTAAGTACTACATAAAAAAGAGGGGGATACCCAAGGATAACTTGGTGAAGCTGTGGGTCACAGATGAAGAACACTGCAGCCGGGATGATTATGAAAAAAAGGTCGCAGAACCGGTCAAAAACTATTTGGAAAAAAATGATCGCCACAGGTCGATTCGCTGTCTGGTGATTATGTACGGCGTTCCCCTGAGGGTAGCACCGCCGGAAATGACATCTCAGGAAAAGGCAGAATTCGAGCAATTGCAGAAAAAAAGAGGCGATTTGAACGAGCAGCTAGAGGTCACGGGAAATGAGGAAAAAGAAAAAACCGAGAAGCTGAGAAATGAAGTAGGCAGTATCAAGAAGAAGATATCTTTCTTAAAAAAGACCGATCATGCATCGTCTCTGGATTCAGAAATTGCATTGATAATGGCTGGGGATTATCCTCTTGCCAGATGGGCTCCCAATCCTTATTTCCTTGGGTATAGAGGAAAGCAGATCAAGAATATGCCCCAAGATGTCCTAATGGTCAGCCGGCTTGACGGTCCATCAGAGAAGATTGTCCGGAAAATCATTGACGATAGTCTGCTGGCGGAAGAGAATGGACTCAATGGCAAGGCGTACTTTGATGCGCGCTGGCCTGATGTTGGCGATAAGAAAACCTCCAGCAATGGGTTTTACGACCGGTCAATCCATAGAACAGCGGACCTCATCAACAAGGTCGACCTTATGCCAGTGGTAGTGGAAAGCAGCCAGAAGCTCTTCCAGCCAGGTGATTGTCCGGATGCCGCTCTTTACTGCGGGTGGTACAGGTTGTCCCGCTATGTAGACGCCTTTCAGTGGCAGCCCGGGGCGGTTGGCTATCATATCGCGAGCGGGGAGTGTGCGACCCTGAAGAGGAAAGGCAGCCGTGTCTGGTGCAAGGTTATGTTGGAGAAAGGGGTAGCAGCCACTGTGGGCCCGGTTGGAGAGCCGTATCTGCAGGCCTTTGCTGTACCAGAGATCTTCTTCGCATCACTGATTAAGGG
>JAXHTA010000106.1:0-10078 GCA_034190285.1 Thermodesulfobacteriota bacterium
TCGGTTCACCGCCCAAGCGCGTATTCTTGACATATTCTAGGAGGCGATCTTTGACCACATGATTCTGCATAAGCCTGTCGATACTCGACCTCTCGTAGTCCAAATTTGTCATGATCTGTCTGAAGCCGTTGCCGCTTTTTCCAATTAGATATTCTTTACCGACCTTGACATTATCGAAAAACACTTCATTAAAGGAATGGACCCCGACGATATTGATAATAGGCCGGACCGTAACTCCGGGGCTCTTCATGTCGACAATGATCTCGCTGAAAGAATTGTATCGGGAGACGTCCGGATCATTAACCGTTTTAACCAAGGCCCATCCATAGTCCGCATGATGCCCCCCAGTTGTCCATACTTTCTGGCCGTTGATAACGTAGTGGTCTCCCTTATCAACGGCCATTGTTCGGCAGTTGGCAAGATCGGAACCGGCGTCAGGTTCGCTGAAAAGAAGACAAAAACTGACGTCGGCGTTGAGGATTTTCGGCAGAAACTTTTTTTTCAAAAAATCAGACCCGAAGTGTATGATCCCCGGGCCCACCTGCCTGTCGGCCAGATAGTGTAAGGCCACCGGAGCCCCCATACGGAACATCTCCTCCAGTACGATGATCCTTTCCGTATATCCAAGACCCTGCCCTCCGAACTCCTTGGGCCAGGCCACTCCTATCCAACCCTTTTCGGCCACCCTTTTGGAGAACTCCTGGGACCGTAATTCCAAAAAACAATTCGCTCCAAACTCATACTCCCCCTTTGCCTTTTCCTCTTCCAGAAACGCCTTTACTTCTTCCTGAAGTTGAATCTGCTTTTCTGTAAAACTGAAATCCATAATCGTTTCCTCCAAAAGGATAATTTATAATCCCGGTAAACACTGATCAAACTATTTCGGTTCTGTCTCAGACCCGAAAGATTCCGCTTCGGTCAAAATGGAATCCTTCGACCACATCCACAGACCCTCATCTACAGGCCCAGGTAGGTCTTCCGTATCAATTCATCTCCGAGCAATTCCTTGGCAGTGCCCTCAGCAATAATCTTTCCTCGCGAAAGCACGTAGTTTCTCGATGAAAGATCAAAGGCGAAGCTCACATCCTGCTCAACCAAGAGAATCGTGATCCCCAGGTCATGAACATCTCTTATTCGCGCAAACAGGTCTTTCTTGACTTTAGGGGCCAGTCCCACGGATGGTTCATCGATCAACAGCAGCCGAGCCTGGGCCATGAGCGATCGTCCAATCGAGAGCATTGTCCGTTCGCCCCCGGATAAGGTCCCTGATATCTGATCAACTCTCCTCTTCAGAATGGGGAATAACTGAAAGACCTTTTCCTTTGTCTCACCAATGATCTTTTTGTCTCTGACGAGATAGGCACCGGCATCCAGGTTTTCTTGGACAGTCATCTCCCTAAAGGGCCTGCCCCTTTCAGGGCAAAGAATCAACCCCTTTTCTACGACTTTGTGGGCCGGATAGGTTGCCATTTCCTCACCGTCAAATTTCACGGTGCCCTTGCATGTAATCCTTCCTGCGACCGTTCCTTTGAGGGTGTCCTTTTCCCACTTGACCAATCCAACCATCGCCCTGAGGAGTGTGCTCTTGCCTGCACCGTTCGGACCCACGAGACTTACCATCTCTCCGTGATCCACCTGAAGGCTCACCTTATTCAAGACCATGGCCCGATCATAGAGAACCGTCAGGTCTCTGACTTCAAGAAACAAGGTCACTCACCTCCTTGCCTATGTAGGCTTCTATTACCACAGGGTTGTTCACCACTTCCTCAGGAGTCCCGACGGCAATAATCTGGCCGAAGTTGATCACAACAACCCGGTCGGCGATCTTCATGAGTTCCGATAGCTTGTGTTCCACAATGAGCATGGCCGGCCCTTCACTGTGTAATCTCCCGAACCGTCCCCCTTTGTGCAACCTCTTCAGTGATCTGGTGATAAGAGCCGCTTCAGCTGGATTCAACCCCCCCAGGGGCTCATCCAGGACCAACAGCTCGGGCTGCGTGGCTATGGCCCTTGCCAGCTCCAGGCGCTTGAGATCGCCATGAGAAAGGACTGAGGCGGGTTCCAAGGCAAGATCGAGGATACCGCAAAATTCCAGGGCATTTTGCGCTCTGACCTCTACGGTTTTCACCCAGTCCCCGGTCTTCTTGGCCCTGGGACTGAGGCAGGAAACCATGACATTGGATATCACCGGCAGATGTCGAAAAGGCTTGACAACCTGAAAGGTTGACGCAATCCCTTTGTTAATGATTTTCGATGTCGGCAGTCCCGTGATCTCTTCCCCTTTGAAGCTGATGACTCCCACAGTGGGCTTGAGGACAGATGTTATCATCCGTATGATAGTTGATTTACCTGCTCCGTTAGGCCCGATCAAGCCGAGGATCTCATCTCTTTCAACGTGAAAGCTGACATTATCCACCGCCCTCAGTCTTCCGAAATCCTTGGTCAAATTCTCAATCTTCAAAAATGGAGCACTCATCTCAGAGGTCCTCCTCCCTTAGCTCTCTTCGAGAGACTTTGCCCACATCCGTCTTGGGGATCTCACCGATGAACTCTATAATCTTCGGGATCTTATAAGGCGTCAATTTGCCCTTGCAATAGTCGAGGATATCCGCCTCGGACAACTTTCCCCGGGCATCGGGCTCAAGGACAATCATTGCCTTGACATTCTCTCCCACCTCTGGAGCACGTACGCCTATCACCCCCGTCTCTCTGATCTGAGGATGTGTCTTGAGGACCTCTTCCACTTCCCTGGCATAAACGCGAAGGCCCTTGTATTTTATGAGATCCCTTTTCCTATCGTAGATGGAAAAATAACCATCCTCGCCCATCTCGGCCAGATCTCCGCTCCGCCACCATCTGACACCGTTAATGATGGCCTCACAATCCTTAGTGGCTTCTTCATTATTCCAATATCCCTTTGTTATCTGCGGGCCGGCCATGACCAGCTCACCCCTCTCGCCTTGGGGAACAAATTCGTCTTCGTCCGGATCGAGTATGGCTGCCATCGTGCCTGTAATAGGGACTCCAATCGACCCGACCCTGCTTTTTCCCAAGGGGTTTCCATGGGTATTAAAGACCGTCTCTGTCATCCCATAACATTCGTGAATAGTGACGCCGGTTCTTTGTTTCCATTCCTTGGCGGTCGATTCGAGAAGGGCATCAGCTCCGGACATCATGATTTTGAATCTATCCCAGTTCACTCTGTCCGTCTTTTCATAGTCTTTGAGCAATTCATATATGGTAGGGGCCCCAAGGATAAAGGTGACTTTGTTTCTTACAATCGAGTTGATAATATCGTCCAGCTCAGGCGTCGTCAAAATGACCAAGGTGTAGCCATGAATAATTCCGCTCATCAGTCCGAAGCTCTGGCCGGCTGCGTGATAGAACGGCATATAGGCCAACATCGACTCTTTTCCATCCTCCAGAAAGGGGTAAAAAGCATGAAAAAGCGCGTCACCGCTCGCAATTCCATAGTGGGTTGACATGACCCCCTTGGGTGGGCCTGTTGTTCCGCCTGTATACTGAAGAGTGGCCACATCTTCCCGGAGATCAAACTCCACTTCAGGAGGGTCCGGCGGGTGTTTCTTGAGCAGTTCTTGAAACTGATAAAAACCTTTTCTTTTATATATCTTGGCAGGAGGCACCGCCATTTTCTGATAGACGCCCCTGAGTATGCTCTTGCCGAAGATCTTCTTGGTTGCAGGAAGCGATTCGGAGATATTGGTCAGGATGACATTCCTGAATTCCTGTCCTGTTTTTTCTACATTATCAAACAGCATGTCCTGGCATACGATCGACTCCACACCCCCATCATCAAGCTGATGCTTGATTTCACTTGAGACATAAACAGGGCTGATCGAAGAGACCACAGCACCCGTCTTGAGTATCCCAAAAAAAGCAATGACATGCTCCGGTGAGTTAAGAGCCAGAAGCCCTACTCTTTGTCCCTTTTTTATCCCCAGATCCGCCAGGGCATTGGCAAACCTGTCTGTCTTTTCTCTCAGCTCACCGAAACTCATCTTCTTGCCGTAGAAGACCAGGGCTGTTCGGTCTTTCCATTTGTCCGTTGCCTCATTGAAGAGATCAACAACGGACTTTTGGGGAATGTCTATCTCGGCCGGAACATCAGAGGGATATGCCTTCAACCATGGTTTTTGTTCATAGACGGATGTCATCAATATCACCCTCCTTTTGAATCTCTTCACTCATATTTCGACTAATCGGGGCTCTACAGGCCCTGCAATATTTGCGTGTGAACACATTTTTTATTTTACACCTCGGGCAAATGATCTCAATCTTGTCCACGACCCAGACACTGAGCCCTTCAGGCATGAAAAAGAGTGTCAAGATCAAGATAAGGCCGAATATCAAAAACCGTATTTCCTCCAATATCGGCTGAAGCCTGGAGAGTTCAAGTATGGGGTAGAGGATGAAAACACCGACAACCGCTCCATAGATAGTGCCCATTCCACCAAATATGCTCCAGAGTATGGCCTGGAATGAGAAAAAAAGGTCCAGACTCGAAGGGCCGGCGATATTTAAGAAATGGGCGTAGAGTCCTCCTGCAATGCCGGCAAAGAAACCACTCACGCAAAAAGCCAGCAACTTATACCTTGTCGTATTAATCCCCGACATCCTGGCCGAGATTTCATCTTCTCGAATGGCATGGAGGATCAGACCGGTCCTGACGAACTTACTCTTGGCATCGGTGAATTTGTACATCACCGTAAGGCAGACCAACATGACCAGAAGGACAACATAGTAATCAAGAATTCGGGATTGGGAAATACTCGTTACGCCGTAGATGCCCAACTCGCCGCCGGTAAACCCCGGAAAGATGAACACGACGCCGGTTAGAATAATAGGAAACGCGAGTGTCACAAGGCTCAAATAGAAACCTCTCACACGCAAGGCAGGTAGCCCGACAATCAACCCCGCACCCACGGCCAATATGCTGCCGAGTGGAATCGTCAGGTAAGGGGGCAGATTGAGTCGCAGATTGAGCAGGGCCGCAGCATAGGCGGCAACCCCGAAAAAGAGGGAGTGACCAAGATTGACCTGTCCGGTAAAACCTCCCAGAACGTCCCAACTCGCCGCGTAAATAGAAAACAGGCCGGCCATGATAAGAATACGCAATATATAGGGTTGGGTGGTAATCAGAGGAAACAGAAAGAGGCCCAGTATAAAGATGAGCGCGATGACTCTTCCCGGGATTGACACAATTTCACCGCGAAACCACTGATACACAAAGCGAGCGTAATCAATCACAACCTCTCCTCCTCAAAAACAACCCCAAACAGGCCTTCCGGCCTTGCAAGAATAACAACAACCATCGCTGCCAGCGAAACAGCCCCCCTGAGAAAAGACCCTTCAGGGATAAGAAAGATGACGGTATTCTCGGCAAAGCCCAGAATAAAGGCGGCTATTACACTCCCCTTAACACTTCCAAGGCCCCCCAGCACCACAACTGCCAGGACCATCACCAGGGAGTGAAGCCACATGAGGGGTTCACTCATGTAAATCGGCGCAAGGATCGCGCTGGCCATCGCGGCAAGACCGGCCGATATCCCGGTCACGATCATGCACATCCTGCTTACATCAATCCCCATAAGATTCGCTATTTCTCTGTCCTGGGCCACCGCCTTGATGGCATTTCCAAGCCGAGTCCTGGAAAGGAGTAAAAACACTCCTACAATTACAAGACCCACAACACCTACGACAAAAAAATGTTGATACGTCACCCTGGATCCTCCGAATTCTATAAAACCGGAGGCAAAGGGAGGAACACTTCGGAAATGTCCTCCAAAGATAAGGAGGATAATCTCTTGCAGGACTATGGCAAAGGCCAGAGAGACAATCATGACCGCTGTCTCATGCTCCTTAATCCTATCAAAGATAAATTTGTAAGACAGCATTCCAATAACAACAGTTACCGGGATTGCCATCATGGCGGCTGGGAGGAGGGATAATTTTAAGTAGTCTGTCCCGGAAAAAATCAGGAAACAGGTAATCATGTAAAAGGCGGTGTGGGTCATATTGAGGATACGAGCCACACCGAAAACAAGAGAAAAGCCCATGGCCAAGAGAGCAAACATCCCTCCAAGAGTAATACCGTTGATAATAATCATGGAAAGCATAGAAAAAAGACCTCTATATTAAGACTGGTGACTTTGTTCACCTGGAGAAGCAGAGTTGCCGCTCAGTCTTGCCACAGCAACTCAACAATCCAGTCAATTACTTCTTGCTCTTCCAATATTTAATCATTCTTGGGGGAAGCTTGTATTCCGCAGTGCTGTAGTTTATGCCCTTCCATCGCTCATCTCCCAGCACGGCATCACCTCTCGGTAATACAGGAACCAATTTGCCGTCTTGCCATTGTAAGCCGAAGCCGGTTGCATATTTGGGACCCCAGATCAGGTCGTGGGGGGTTGCATGGTCCTTTGGATGAAATACAATCCTGCCCCTAAAGGACTGAAAATCAGTCTTTTCCAATTCAGCAACCACAGCATCGCTCTCAACAGTGCCGCATCTCTCAATAGCCTCTTTCACGACATAGATGGCATCATAAGTGAGTGAATGGAAAATAGGGTCATCATTGAATCTTTCTCTATATTCTTTGTAGAATGTTTTGCCCGGTAAATCGGCCAGGTAGGACATCACAAGCTGATAATTACAGTTACCCCTGCTATCCTTCCAAAACTTGCTCCTTAAGGCATCCGTGCTCAACCCCACCATGGCAGCAGGGATCTGGAGTTCACCGTACTGTACGGACCAGACAGTATCCACGGGTCCGCCGCCGATCGTGAAGATAATATGGGCGCGCTTGTTTTTTATCGCAGTCAATTCAGAGGTTGTATCCGTGGCGCTGGCAGAAGGCCTCCAGACTCCAACAAGCTTCATTCCCATTTTCGGCAATTGTGCCTTGGCGGCCTTAATAATTGCGTCCGGCCACATGACCTTTTCGGCAATTATCGCAACGTTTGGCGTGGCAATTCCCAGATCTTTTCTGATCTTCTTTGCGACCAGTTCCACGTTGGCAAAAATGAGCCCACCAGTATATTTGCCATTGAACATCCCAACCCTGAACCAGTATTTGTACTTGTCATAATTTTTGGCAATACGCATACTTAATTGCATGGCACCGGAACTGGCATTCATAAAAATTTTCTTGTACTTCGCCATGACCTCCTGCTGGGCGAGATTTGCCTCGGACCTCCCGCCGCCGGTCAGAAAATCCACCTTATCCACGGTGATCGCTCTTTCTATGGCGCTTACCGCATCACTCACGCTCAGGAGATTGTTGTCATCGACCTTCACCAGTTCGACCATGCGCCTTTCCGAGCCGACCGCAATGCCGCCCGCCTTATTGATCTGCTCAGCCGCCAGCTGGGCACCCATCCACTGATGCTCGCCTACCAAATACTTCATCGGCCCGATAACACCGATTTTGATCTTCTTGGCAGCCTTTACATCTGTCGCGATCCCTACCATAAGAACCGCCAAAAAGACGGCTATGATAAAATACCATTTCATCTCTTGATTTTTCATGCCTTGTCTCCTCCTGCATTCGGATACTTAGTGGATAGTCGATTCACCTTGAAGAATGTTATGAGACGTTCACCGCACATCATCTTCTTATACACTCAAGCGCTACAGGTTTACTTTCCCTTGAAATTCGGTTTTCGTTTGTCAAAAAAGGAATTCCTCCCCTCTCTGAGATCCTCCGTTCCAAAGAAAACCGTGGTTGTATTCAGGGCGCTTGTCATTTCCTCCCCACCCAGCTCACGGTTCACAATGGACTTGGCCAATGTTAACGACAAAGGAGCCCTACTCATTAATATCTTGGCTTCCTCTTCAACGGTATCCATCAATTGCTCGGCAGGCACCACCTTATTAACGAGCCCAATCCTTTCCGCCTCCACAGCCTTGATGGTCTTTCCGGTCAGGATGAGCTCCTTTGCCCTGGTCCTCCCGACAATCTGGTGTAACCGCAACACGGCAAAGCCTGGCATGATCCCAATGCCCACTTCAGGAAGGCCGAGGATGGCCGAATCGGACACGATCGCCATATCACAGGCCATGGTTAATTCACATCCCCCACCCAGCGCTGCTCCGTTCACTGCTGCGATCACCGGCTTTTGAGTCTTCTCAACTTCACCGAAGGCGGGAAGGACATGTCTGAGGTAGGCGTATCCCCCTGCAATATCCCTATCGAAAATACTGATGTCACCCCCGGCGCAAAAGGCCTTTCCCCTACCTGTTATGACGATCACTTGTACCTCTCTGTCATTATCCGCAGCATGAAGAGTGTCCAAGAAATCGGTGACCAAGGCCTCGCTCAGCCCGTTCATCCTTTCCGGATCATTGAGAGTAATGACTCCCAAACCATCTCTTTTTTCCAATACAGCCTTTCCCATTTTCTTCTCCTGTCAGGGACTAGATCATTGTGTAGCCACCACTCACGCTAAGGGTCTGACCTGTAATGTGGCCGGCACGGTCGGAGGCCATAAATACAACGGCATCCGCGATATCTGAGGCTTTTCCAATTTTACGCAGGGGATATGCCTTTGCAGCTCTTGCTTGGGCGTCCGGAGTGAAGATCTTCATCATATCCCCGGTCCACAGGCTGTTTTCTCCGATCGCCTCTTCATCATCCGGGATAGTCAAACCGGGACACACAACGTTCAACCTTATTCCGGATCTTCCCAATTCTCTGGCAAGGGACTTTGTCAGAGCGATAACGGCCCCTTTGCATCCTGCGTAGACACCCTCTCTGAATTCGCCCATCCTTCCGGCATCCGACCCGAGGCTCACGACGACCCCCTTGTTGCGTTCCACCATCTGGTCAAGGACCGCCCTTGTGCAATTAATCATCCCCATATAATTAATCGAAATAGCTTTCTCCCACTTCTCCCTCTTTTCAGTCATGAATAACTCATCAATATACCAACCCACGTTATTAACCAGTATATCGACTTGCCCGAATTCATCCGTCGCGGCCTTAACCATTGCAACTACCTGATCGTTGTTGGTGATATCCGTTTTGACATAGATGCTTTCGGCGCCTATTTTTTTAACCTCTTCGACAACCTTGTTTCCCTGGGTTTCATCCATATCGGCAATAACTACGTTTGCCTTTTCCTCTGCGAACCGATGGGATATAGCTCTGCCAATATTGGATCCTCCCCCTGTGACAATCACGGTCTTTCCATCTAAATACATATCCATTTGTCATCACCTCCTCAAAAGATTTTATCTGTTTCAGCCTCTATGAGGCTCACTCCATGCGATCTGAACATGAGGTTTTTTCCCAATCCGATGACGTGTGCAGTTCTAGGCCCTAAAACCAAGATTCCTCGCGATAATCAATTTCATGACCTCTGTTGTCCCGGCGTAGAGGGGTTGCGCCCTTACATCCCGGTAGAACCTGGCAATAGGATACTCCTCCATATAGCCATAGCCCCCGTAAATCTGGAGACAGTTGTAGGCAACACGGTTCGCCATCTCAGCAATCCACCATTTGGCCATCGATACCCTGTTGACAATATCCTTGCCTGCCATAAACTCCTCGACGAGCTTGTCAAAAAAGGCCCTGCCCAATTCAACCTCGGTGGCCATTTCAGCCAGTTTAAAAGCATTATGTTGAAAATTGCCGATAGGCCGGCCAAAGGCCTCACGAGTTTTGGCGTATTCAATGGCATCGCTGAGGATGCGCTCCGCCAGGGCCTGCGACCAAATAACAACAATCAGTCGCTCTCTCTGGAGTTCACTCATCAAGATCTTGAAGGCCTTTCCTTGTTCACCGATCAAGTTCTTGCTGGGGACTCTGCAATCTTCGAAGAACAACTCTGCCGTATCCTCCAAATGGAGCCCCATCTTGTTGAGCTTTCGGCCTTTTGAGAAACCCGGGGAGCCGTCTTCAACGGCGATCAGGCTGATTCCGTTTGAAGGAGGATCGGCATCCGGGTCTGTCTTGCAGGCCACAATGGTCAAATCAGAGGAAATGCCGTTGGTGATAAAGGTCTTCTGACCGTTGATAATATAGTCATCACCATCTCTTAGGGCCGTTGTCTTTATT
>JAXHTA010000107.1:0-10063 GCA_034190285.1 Thermodesulfobacteriota bacterium
AGATGGTTGCATGGACATAACCTCTTGCCTGATCTTATTTGTCCTGTCCACTCAGACTCTCCTTTGCGTTATCTCTTCTAAAGGATGCTGTCAAACAGCTAAATTACGCTTAGACAAATGCAGCATCGATGATCTCCATCATCTGCTGTTTCTGAAAGCCTTCTACAATTGATGCACTATTGGGACAGATAGTAGCGCATGAGCCACACCCCTGGCACATAACGGGGTTGACTATTACCCGACCGAGCTCTTCATCGAGAAACCTGGCTCCATAGGGACAGAAGTCAATGCATCTTTCGCACAGACTGCAGAGGCTGTGTCTGACCCTCGCAACAATTCTTCCTGCCGGAAGATCCTTCTGAGAGAGAATCCTTAATGCCCGTTGGGCAGCGGCCTCTGCCGTGGCAAGCGTTTCTTCAATGGCGCGCGGGGAATGTGCCAGACCGCAGGCGAATATCCCTTCTTTCAGGGAATCCAAGGGCCTCCACTTAGATTCCGCTTCCTTAAAAAAACCGTCCCGATCAGAAGCCGCACCAAAGGTCGCCTCCAGGTTATCCGGCAAGTTCGGTACCAGACCCGTAGATAGTACAACAAGGTCCGCCTCTATTGTAATATCCCGTCCAATTATGGGTTCAAAAACTGTTATCCTGATAGAACCGTCATCAGACAGGAGTGTCGGTTTGTTTTCAAGCCTATATTGTATAAAAAGCATGCCGGCAGTTCGGGCCTGGGTATAATAGGTTTCAAAGAAACCATAGGTCATCATATCCCGATAGAGGAAGTAAAACATCGTTTCAGGATTCTGTTGCTTTAAATACAGGGCATGTTTTAAGGCCGAGTTGCAGCAAATCCGGCTGCAGTAATTTCTGGGTTCCTCTCTGCAATCGACGCACTGGATCATGACAACAGATTTCAATTCACGCGGATCGATGGCTTCCTCGTTTAACTTGATTTCCAGTTCCATTTGAGTGACAATCGCATCTTTAGTTCCATGGCCATAGGATGTGGTAACGGCCTCCTTACCTCCCGTGGCAATAATAGCCACGCCATGTTCTAAGGACCGTGGAACACCTTCATTATCCTTGATTGTAGTGAGAAATCGGCCCACTCTACCATATGATGAAACGATCCGGGTATTCTTGTGAATTGTGACCAGGGGATGTTTGTCTATTTTTTGTGAGGTTTCATCAAGAAGCTTCCGAGTTGAATGCCCTTCAAGCGTACGTCTTAGCCAGAGCAGGTTCCCACCTAACTGGTCGGTCTCTTCTATGAGATCCACCTGAAACCCATGATCTGCAATAGCCATGGCTGCCGTCATACCGGCAATTCCGGCGCCCACAACCAAAGCCTTTTGACTGATTCTGACCGTTGTTATTGGACAAATATCAACCCGCTTCAGTCTGGCGACACCCATTTTGAGCATGCTGATAATCAAATCAATAGTTTCTTTTCTTTCCTGGTCAGTACAGGAGAATGTGGGCGTTTGGATGTCAACCACATCCACAAGTGAAGGGGACAGGCCCACCTGTTCACTTAGATTATGGAGTTTTCGAGAATATACATGGGGAAGGCACGCACCAATAAGAAGCCTGTTCGCCTTTGTTTCTTTCATTAGCTCCAAAATGGACCTGCCACCTTCGGCAGTGCACGTTCGGTCCGAAAATTCAACCGCGGTAACCTGAGGATCCCTTTTAAGACAGGTAATGATTTCACCTGTATTCAAAATATCGGAAAGTGTTCCATTGCAGGTACAGATCCCCACAAGTATCCTAGGTGGTTCGCGTGAGACATCGACTGGTTCCGTCTTAGATTCAGTCTCGGGGGCAAGGCCGCCGCCCGAGGCGTGAATTACTCTAGATGCGGAAAGCGCTGCTGATGAAGCCAGAATTACGGAGTCGCTGATATCCCTTTGACCGGCAAAGGAACCTCCAAGGAGGATTCCTTCACGGCTTGTCCGGTTCATAGAAAAAGGCTCGGTATGGATGAATCCCCACTGATTGAGTCTAATGCCCATCATTTCAGCCAGGTCAGCCGTGCCAAGTGAAGGTCTTTGACCGACTGAGAGTACGACCATATCCTGGCGTAGTTCAGAAACAGTTCCGTTCTTATCCAGATAAAGAATGATTAGCTCACCAGTCTTCTCTTCTTGCAGCACCGAATGAACGCGTCCCCTTTCGAAGCGGACACCATTATCCTTCTCCGCCAGGTCCAGGTATCTTTGGTAGGATTTTCCGAACGTTCTTCTATCCATATAGAAAATGGTCGTCTCTAATGTGCCTTTTGACTTGTCTTTCGCCACTAGCGCTTCTTTTATAGCGTACATGCAGCAGATATTAGAGCAGAAGTCGGCATTGCTCTGTAGATCTCTGGACCCCACACATTGGATCCAGGCCACCTTTCGAATGGGTTTGCCGTTAAAGGGACTGACTAACATCCCCTGGCTGGGGCCGCTGCAGCTTAATATCCTCTCGAATTCCAGACTCGTCACGACATTTGGATATACTTTGTAGCCAAAAGGGTTTTTTCCGCTGGCAGGATCATAGGACTCGGTACCGCCGCAAAGCACCAACGCCCCCACTTCAATTTGATGGCCCTGGGCGATTTCAAGATCTTCATAAATCCCCAGGGTCATTGGGATGAGCTTGGCCGGATCAAAAGGTTTTACAAGGTAGTCCAGTGCCCCAATCTTCATTGCCTCTACGGCCGTTTCGACGGTTGCGTAAGCTGTCATCATTACTACGGTTAAATCGGGGAAATTATCTTTGGCCTTTTTGAGCACTTCTACGCCGTCCATCCCTGGCATCTTAATATCGGTCAGCATCAACTGATATTCCGACTTCTCCAGTTTTATCAAGGCCTCATGGCCGGATTCTGCGCCATCAACAGTGAAGCCTTCGTCTTCAAGGAGTTCCTTAAGGGAGTCGCGTACGATGAGTTCGTCATCAACAACCAGAATTCGAAATCTTGCACGTTCTTGTTCAGATAGCTTAATGGCGCCAGTGGGACAGACCTCCTCACATTTTCCACATCCATTGCAGGCACTGAAATCTATGAGGTATGGATTCGGTAAGGCATGAGGAACAGGGAGGTAGATCGCCTTTCTATAAGAGAATCCCACATTGAAAATATCCGTTACCTCCACCGGGCATGCGTCCGCACATTTTCCGCATCCTACACACAGCTCAGAATCTACCCAATTGGGCTTCTGTTTAACAGTGACCTGAAAACTACCGGGGTCACCTTCTACGGAAATCAGTTCGGTACCCAGAAAGATCTCTATATTTTCATGTAAGAGTCCCTTACGAAGGCAGTACTGTGAGGAGGAGTCCCGGTTCACAAGGGGAAGCATTTTACACATCCCGCACTGGTTGGTGGGGAACTGATAATCAAGTTGGCTGAGGATACCGCCCAAGTGCGGAGATCGGTCAATAAGAGTCACCCCGTATCCGGTATCAGCGAGATCAAGAGCGGCCCTGATACCGCTGATTCCCGCTCCGACTACCAGAGCTTTGCCGATTTTTCTTTTCATTATAAAGTTTTCCAGGTTTGTTGAAGTATTACGCTCATTAAATCAAAAAAAGTCTGTAACTACTTAGCCATATAGGCTGAAGGCTGTTAGGGTAAAGCACATTTTAAAGATATGTTTAGTGCAGTAATTAGATATTTTCGCTAAAGAATAAGAATCATGTTCTTCTGGTCCCTTCAGCCTTCAGTATAAACAGCTTCAGCCTGACTAAGTGAGTAGTTACAAAAGTCTCAACTTTGCTTTTCTTGGAGAAGACCTATCACTTAGTTGATTCCCTCGACATCTGCAAATTCTTCTTCTCGAAATTCCGACAACGGGGGATGCTCATGAATACTTCGGCCTGCCTCGTAATCAAATGCTTTTTGCGTTCGTTCAGATATGGTCCTGAACAACTCCATTACAGGGATATCATTAGGGCAGGCGTTTGAACACTGTCCGCATCCGACACACGCAGTACTCATATGGGCCAGCCGGGTGATGTGATAGAACAGGGTGTCTGTCGGCATCTTAATGGCACCCTTTCGCCTGGACCATTCGAGATATTGTGAGGGGTAGTGGTCAAAAACGTCTGTAACAAAGACACATTCCCTGCAATAACAGACTGGACAAGCGATTCTGCAGTTATAACAATTCACACAGTTGGCAAAAAGGATGGCCAACTTCTCTAAACTGTCGGTGTCCTCGGCAGTCTCAGCAAACATCTTATCACGAAAAGCGATACGGCCGGCTACCAATGCTTCAATGGCTCCTTTTCTGGCAGGAGGCTCTTTCATAGCATCTAATTCGAGGCGACCAATAATATCCTCTCCTGAAGGGCTCCGGGACTGCACCATGACGTGATCCCTGTAATCTATGCCTAACAGGCCTATTAGGACATCCGCTCCATACGGGATGGGACGCTCGCAGGCCTTGCAGGCCTGAGCCAGTTCAAAGCCGTCAACCTGACTGCCGTTCTTTGACAGAGTGCTTTCAAGAAACCGGGTTGTTGACTTATTCACGTCATCACCAGCAAATTGAAAATAATCTCTATTCCCGTAAGCTCCCAGGCAATCCATACCAATTAGGACCACTTCATCGGCACGGCCCTGGTTGAGCTTGACCAGCTCAACGAATGCCCGGATCTCACAGGGCCTCAAAACTGCCACGATCTTTCCACATATGGGCTTGCGAGTGAGTCTTGAAACCAACTTGGCTGTATTCATGGGAAAGCAGGGCGCTATCGGGTCGGTGTTATTTAGATAACTGGGGTCGGTCACGAGCATGGGCATTATGATGTTTTTCGTTGGAAGTCGTTGGGGGACCAGGATGGCACTGATATCCTCCAATTGGAGGATGGACCTGAAAAAACTCTCCAGTGATACTAAAAGGCCCTGGTCTCCTACATCAATCTTTGCCGTTATTGCCATCACTGTTCTCCTATACGACTGTTTGGACACCCGCCATTAGGACTCGATATTCGCCATCTGGAGCGTGCAGATATCATATCACCATCGTAAGCTTTGCCTGGCTCGGCCCGAGGACTTTTACTTGGGCTGTCAGATCACGCATTGTCTCTGAAAAAACAACCCCGTCACTCGCTCCAATCCAGGTCAGTCTGAGACGTTCCCTTTCAAAACCGAAATGAGGAAGAATTTCCTTGAGGAGCTTAATGCGTCTGCGCGCCTTATAGTTTCCGTTGATGTAATGGCAGTCCCCGGGGTGGCATCCGCTGACAAGGACCCCGTCGGCTCCTTCGAGAAAGGCCTTGATTACATACTGAGGGTCGACCATCCCGGAGCACATGACACGTATAAGCCTCACGTTTTTGGGATAGCTCAGCCTTGAAGTCCCTGCCAGGTCGGCGGCAGTGTAAGTACACCAGTTACACACGAAAGCAATGATGGTTGGCTCGAAATTCTCCATTATTCCCTCCCATGGATGACACTACATTCCAACTGCGTTCAGGGCAGCCATGATTCCATCAAATTCCGCAAACAGCTGTTTCTTTTTGAAATGCCTAATCTGGGCAGCGCCGCTGGGACAGAAGGCCGAACAGCTTCCGCAGCCTTTGCATGTGGCTTCGTTTACTACGGAGACGCCCCTAAGTTCATCAAACTCAATAGCAGAGTAAGGGCATAGTGCAATGCATGTACGGCATCCGGCACATATGTCGGGATCAATCCAGGAAATCGTAGACGGCACCTCTACTTTTCCTCTCGTAGCAAGAGACAAGGCCTTTGCCGCAGCCCCTGATGCCTGGGCTACCGTGTCAGGGATGTCCTTTGGGTATTGACATGTGCCGGCCAGATATACACCGTCCGTGGCCGTGTTTAACGGCCCCAGTTTGGGGTGCTCCTCCAGGAAAAATCCGTCAGCTCCCCGGTTCACGCCAAAGATCCTGCCCACGTCATGTGCACTGTCTCGGGCTTCTATGGCAGCACAAAGGACAACCATATCCACCGGAATTCGTATGCTCTCCCCAAGAAGGGTGTCTTCAGCAACAGCGATGAGCTTCCCCTTTTCTTCAGGTACTTGCGCATAGTCAGTAATTTCTGCCACTTTGCCCCGGATAAACGTGGTCCCTTCTCTCTGGCACCGTTCGAAGAATTCTTCATAGCCCTTTCCGAAACAGCGCTGGTCGATATAGAAATCATATACCGCTGTCTCGTGTCCTATCTTTTCTTTAATAAGATGCGTGTATTTGAGTGCATACATGCAACAGACCCGTGAACAGTACTCGTGATAATTGACATCACGGCTTCCAATGCAATGAAGAATAGCAACACTTCCAGGCGTTTTAGTAAATTCGCCATTATAGTCTCTTATAAGTATCTTCCCTCCGGTAGGGCCTGTCGCATTACTTAGACGCTCAAACTCCAGACTTGTATAAACATTCTGATAAATCCCGTAACCAAACTGCTTCATAGAAGCCGGATTCATAAGGTCAAATCCCGTGGCCAGGATGATCGAGCCCACTTCTATTTCAATTTCTTCATCCTTCATCGTATGATCAATGGCATCTGCCTCACATACTTTGACGCACTCCATACACTCTGAACACCCACCGCAGTTAAGGCATCGTTTAATCTCTTTCTGCGCCGTTTCTTCAGAAAAACCCAGATTAACTTCTTCAAAAGAACAGACTCTCTCATCAATGTTTTTACATATTTTTTTCGCCCGCTGTTCTTCAGGAAGGTGTTCGGGGATCTTATGCCAGTCCTGCCCCTGAGGTTCCAAAACGGCCTGCTTCTCAGCAAAGAGCCCAAGATCCTCCCCATTTAAGAAACGGTGAATTGCCTCAACCGCCTTATGGGCCGACGAAACGGCTTCAATAACAGTGGCCGGGCCTGTGACCGCATCACCCGAGGCAAACACGT
Source organism: Thermodesulfobacteriota bacterium (assembly GCA_034190285.1). Taxonomy (GTDB): domain Bacteria; phylum Desulfobacterota; class DSM-4660; order Desulfatiglandales; family Desulfatiglandaceae; genus JAXHTA01. The sequence continues at coordinate 6,883 of JAXHTA010000107.1, forward strand.
AGGGAACAGAGGTTTGCATGGTATGGCGGTTGACGGTAAAGGTGCCCTGATAACTCGTCTTAAGGCCGCTTTCCTTTTTGACCCACCTTATATAAGGCCTTTGCCCGATAGCTGGAATAACCGCATCACAATCAATGATAAACTCTGAACCCTCCACCGGTACAGGGCGGCTACGTCCCGTTTCATCCGGTTTCCCCAATTCGGTCTTAATACATTCCAGTCCGGTGCATTTTCCCCCTTCGCCATGGATGCATACAGGTGAAGTAAGATATTTAATCTTGATGCCTTCATCCAGGGCCTCTTTCACCTCTTCCTCGTGGGCAGGCATTTCTCCAAGGGTCCTGCGGTATGCAATAAAAACCTGCTTTGAACCCAGCCGAAGTGATGTTCGAGCCGCGTCAATCGCCACATTGCCGCCACCAAGGACGACAACCCTGTCCCCAGGTGCTTTCCGGATTCCAAGGTTTACATTTTTGAGAAAACCAACAGCATCCAGCACTCCTTCAAATTCATCTTCGCCTGGAATATTCAACCTCACACCGAGATGAGCGCCGATACCCAGAAAGATGGCTTTGAATCCTTCTTTTTCAAGATCAGCCAACATGAAATCGTTGCCCAGGCTCTTGCCCGTTTGCACATCGATTCCCAGCTTGATAATGTGGTCAATCTCTCGGTCTAATATCTCCGGTGGAAGACGGTAGTCTGGAATCCCCACTCTGAGCATGCCTCCCAGCTTGGGCAAGGCCTCGAAGATGGTTACTCGATATCCCTTGAGTCTCAGATAATAGGCCACGGTAAGTCCTGCAGGCCCCGATCCCACTACCGCCACTTTTTCTGGCCGGTCTTCTATTTCACTATGGGTAACTTCGGAAAGATCGACCCGGTCCGCAACAAAACGCTTCAGATCCCTGATGGCGATGGGTTCATCCACTTCTTTTCTTCTGCATTTTGTCTCGCATGGGTGGGGGCAGACCCGACCGAGTACTCCTGGAAAGGGGATATCTTTCATAATAAGTTGAACGGCCTCTTTATACTTTCCCTGTCCGATAAGCTGGATATAGCCTTGGACGTTCGTACCCGCAGGACAGCCTGTTACGCAAGGGGAGCGGTCTTTTTTGTCTATTGCATATGTAATGGGCACAGCCTGGGGAAAGGACCTGTAAATCGCCTTTCTTTTTGTGAGGCCCTCATCCCATTCACTGGGTCTCGATACGGGGCAGACTTTGGCGCATTCGCCGCAACCCGTACAGATTCTTTCTTTTACATAGCGGGCTTTTCGATTCACCTTTATTCTGTAATTACCGATATAACCGGAAACATCCTTTACTTCGCTGTATGAAAGCAACTCGATGTTTTGGTTCTGCGCTACAGCTACCATCTTAGGAGTCCCAATACAGGCGGCACAATCCAGCGTGGGGAAGGTTTTGTCAAATTGAAGCATATGCCCCCCAATCGTAGGATCTTTTTCAATCAAATATACCTTATGCCCGGAGGCGCCTATATCCAGCGCGGCCTGCATGCCTGCAATTCCGCCACCCACTATCATAATATCAGGATTGACATTTACTTCTCTGGTCTCAAGGGGATTGTGATAATTGACTCTGTTGATAGCTGCGGCGGCCAATGTCTTTGCCTTCTTGGTCGCTTCTTCTTCGTCTTCGGTAACCCATGAAACCTGCTCACGAACAGACGCCATCTGAAAACAGTAGGCATTAAGTCCGGCTCTCTGGCAGGCCTCCTGAAAAGTCTTTTCGTGGAGTCTGGGAGAGCAGGAGGCGACCACGATTCGGTTCAGATCGAATTCTCTAATGTCTTGTTCAATCATTTCCTGCCCTGGATCAGAGCACATAAACTTATAATCCCGGGCCACTACAACATTTCTCAGCTTCTGCACAAAAACTGCAACCTCCTCCACACGGACTCTATATGCGATGTTGATCCCGCAGTGGCAGATATAGAATCCAATTCTTATTGGCATCAGCACCTCCTAATGGTCTTTAGTAAATGGGCTACAGCTCCTTAATCTTTACCGGTTAACATCCGAACAAGGCCTAAGAGATGTTCCGTTTCAGGCGGTTTTTCAAGGTACGCATTGGGTCCAGGTACTTTCTGACCATAAAAGGAGTCTTGACTCTTCAGGTAATAGAGAAAACTCTTTCTATCTATGTTGGACAGAATGATAATCGGAACGTGCTTGAGTGTCTCATCGTGTTTTATATTTCGGTAAATCTGAATACCTTCTGCTTTGGGCATCATGGCATCAAGTATGATAAGCGAAGGTTCCGCACTTTTGAATTTGCCCAACCCTTCAATTGGGCCCTCAAATACAACAGGCTCGAAGCCGCCTGTGGCCAGAAGGTTGGAAAGGAATATTTTCATTTCCTGTTCGACTTCAATCACAAGGACCCTTTGTCTCTCAACATCCAGTGGCATAAAAAGCCCTTTTTTGAAAGTTTCAACAGTGAGATCACTTGTCGTAATACTTCGGCAAGCAACCCAGAAGCGAAGCAAATGTCGATGACCTAGAACAGCATAAACCGTGCCGGACCTTGTCGTTTCATTTAGGTACTTGTTATTATGGAAGAAAAGCAGTCTGTTTTATGGGGAAAAGATCGAAAAGGGGTCTGGAAACGTTGCACACGATGCAACATCATGTATCAGGCATCAGATGGTAACATATTGTTATTTAGGAGAAAACAAATGCAACACTGTCAAATCTGCAACGGGATGTAACATGATTCAACAGGATTGTGTTCCTTCAAGATGTGAAGGGTCAATGGACAATGGCGAACTTCTTCATCTTACGCCACAATGTAGTGCGATTTATACCTAAAGAACGAGCCGCTTTTTCACGGTGCCAATCATGCTTTTGAAGCGCTCGGACTATCTTTTTCCGTTCTCCGTCTTTTGAGATCTCTGAAACCGAAGTTTCAGAAGTCTCTTTGTCAACAAGAAATCCCTTCCGCTTTTGAAGGTATTCGGGCAGATGTCTTGTCAGTATGATATCTTCATGACTGATTATGAGAGCATGTTCCAAGATATTCTCGAGTTCCCTAACGTTGCCTGGGTATGAATAATTAAGAAGTGTCTCCATTGCCTTTTCAAGGGGACCCGGGTGGCATGAGAACAGCCGGATATCCCGGGCTTTCTGAGAACCTACAAAGAGAAGAGGAAAAATGCG
>JAXHTA010000108.1:0-10015 GCA_034190285.1 Thermodesulfobacteriota bacterium
CCCAGAAAAACAAATGCCTCCCCGATTCTGTCAAGGGTGCTGTCGAGAAAGGCGCCAAACTGGGAAGCCTTTCCAGTCTGCCTCGCAATCTCTCCGTCCAAGACGTCACTGGTCCCGGCCAGGACCACCACGCAGCCCCCCCAGAAAAACGATCCCGTACTGTAGATAAGCCCTGCCAACATGCTCAAAATCAGCCCGCCCAAAGACAGGACGTTGGGATGAAAACCTAATCGGGCCAATAAATTCCTTAAGGGAGCAATGACCCGCAGATATCTTTCCTTGTTCTCATGACTCAAGAAAACAAATTGAGGCATATATACGTCCTGATTTTCTCAAGAAAACCACCAGATGAAGTCATATAACACATTAACAAAGGCGTAATGGTTTGTCAAAAACACTGCTTCCTATGAGTGTCCTTTATTGTGATAATCACAGAATAATGACTTAGTATATTCGGAAGCTTCCCACCCAAGCCCTGGTAAGTTCTCAAAAAGCCAGAAAAAACAAAAAAGCCATGTCGGTCTCTTTCTTAAAGGCCTCAAAGTTTTGCCTCATTTCAGAAAACGGCGGTGTTGCCGCAAAATTCATCCGAGGACAGCCCCATAGGAGGCCCACTCAATAGACCGCCGCCCTTTCCGACTGTATTGAGGTAGTATTTAATTAGCCAGGGGGCGTTAAACGTGCGGTCTAAGAATTTATGTTGCGGCATTTAAAAAAGAGACCTACATGGCCCTTGGATAGGATGATATACACGGACTTTTTGAGGAGTTACAGTCCTGTCCATTAACCGCAGGAATATATTGAATATCTTGAGGATTTGAATATATACATGACATAGAGACTGGCGAAAAAGACCGTTCCGGTCAGGGCACTATACCGGGCTGTTCAGTGTCCGCATGGCCCTGATCCGGTCGCCCACTTCTCCGGTAATAAGCTCGAAAAGAGGTGCCCTCCACAGCCTGTGTGTAGAAGAACCTTTTCCCTCTCTTCTTGACTTTTCTTCTCTTGCCAACACCTTCAGCAGAAGAATGTCTCTAGCGCCAAATCTAGCCTCTTGCGTCTTGTCGGCAGTCTTATAGGCGAAGGTTATCAATGCAATGGAAGTAATCGCATTTTGGTCACTGGCGTAGTCCCTGATCGTGATATCTACGTCCGCAACACGATAGAGGATTTCATCAGGAACGTCTCTCAGTGTGCTTTCCTTGTTGAATTTCCCGGAAAGCCATTGAAAAGAGCCTGTGCCTATTACTTCGACAATATGTTTCTTGTGGGTCATGAGCCACCAAAAGAGGCAAAAATACACTACCTGCGTCCAAAAGCCAGGGCCTTTAGGTTCTTTGATAATGTGCAGGCCGTGAATTTCTTTTAGACTTGCGGAAGGCCATTACGCTAGTGTGATGAATACAGAATTAATTATGAAGTTTGTTAGCTAGCTCATATTCACCCGACTCTTCCCTTTAAAGGTGCCAGAATGAAGGTTAGATGCTGGTTGCAGCGCTAATTGAGAAAAGCGCTAACAGATAGCCTGAAAGCTATAAGCGAGGAGGACGGGGCCAATTCTATTTCCTAAAAAGCGCCTCCAGCGCATTCTTCGCCTCTTGGACCCTGTCCACTCTTCCCCGGGATAAGCCGTTCATGACAAAGTACTCGCAGAAATTGGCCCTCTCCTTATCTGCAATCCGTTCGGCCAAGACCTCCCTGCACTCATTATAGGCATGGGGATCGTAGAAATCGCATTGTTTACAGCATCTAAGGTCCCTGCTACAATTTGGGCAAGAATCGTTTCTGCTCACCTTGCCTTTTACACTTATTTTTGATCCACAAAAACCGCAGCTCATATTCACTTTCCTCCGAGCACTACCCAGAGTAAACAAAATTTTGACAATGTGGTTGGTAAGATATAATATTTGCCCATGCAAACAGGCAAGCCTGACTTCAGCCTTTTTGACCATACGGCAGATCTTGGCATCGTGGTACGCGGCACAGATCTAAAAAACCTCTTCCAAGGAGGAGCCAAATCTATGATGCAGATCATGGTCATAGGCAAGTCTCATGTGAAAACCAGATCCGTCAGGCTCACGGTCACTGGTGACGGCCTGTCTGACCTTATGGTCCGCTGGCTGGGGGAGGTTCTCTATCTTCTCGCAGGGGAAAAACAAGTCGTCACGGACGTTGTGATTGAATCTATTTCCCCATCCCGCCTTGATGCGACTTTGAAAACCGTCCCTTTTGACCCGAATCTGCATGAGATAGTCTGTGAGATCAAAGCAGTCACCTATCATCAAATACAAGTCGCTGAAAGAGGTGATCGATGGGAGGCTAGAATCGTTTTTGACCTTTAAGAAAGACAAGCCCAATGGAACAACTAGCATAACCCAAGTGTTAACATGCGAACAAAATTGGAAAAAATAGACAAATATCACTGGTTGATTCCGAAGGCCGGGGCTATGCGTGTACCCGGCCTTGTTTTTTCGAGCATTGAACTGATCGAGGCGGTTCAAGAGGAACAAAGCCTGATTCAGCTGGCCAACGTGGCCACCCTTCCGGGTATCGTGGGTCACGCAGTGGCCATGCCGGACATACACTGGGGTTACGGCTTTCCCATCGGGGGCGTGGCAGCCTTCGACCTCGATGAGGGCATTGTTTCTCCCGGCGGAGTCGGCTACGACATTAACTGTGGCTGCAGGCTTATGACAACCCGGCTTAAGGCCGATGAAATTCGACCTTTAATAAAACACTTGGTTTCAGCCCTGTTCAAGGATATCCCAACTGGTGTAGGATCTACCGGCACCATTCATCTATCCAACCGAGATGAGGCCGAAGTAGCCGTTCAAGGGGCTGCCTGGGCCGTAAAAAAGGGTTTTGGCACCATTGAAGACCTGGAAAGAACTGAGGACCGTGGGGCTCTGGAAGGGGCAGACCCCTCGGTCCTGAGTGAACGAGCCATCAAAAGGGGCAAAGACCAACTGGGGACGCTCGGATCAGGCAATCATTTTCTCGAAATCCAGACGGTCGACCATATCTACGACACCGAAAAGGCAAGGGCTTACAGTCTTTTTAAAGGCCAGGTCACCGTCCTTATTCATTCTGGGTCGAGGGGGTTTGGCCATCAAATATGCGATGACTTCCTAAAACAGATGACCAAGTTTGCCTCTGGCCGACAAGGCCCGTTTGAACTCCCTGACAGGCAACTAGCCTGTGCCCCCCTCAAATCGGACAAGGGTCGAAGTTATCTCGCGGCCATGGCGTGCGCGGCCAATTACGCCTGGGCCAATCGTCAGATTCTCATGCACTGGACCCAAGAAATCTTGCTCAAAGCCCTTTCAATCGACCCCACGGAACTGGGCATGAAATTGCTCTACGATGTCTGTCACAACATCGCCAAGGAAGAGCGTCACATCGTAGATGGGAACAAGGTTAGTCTCTGCGTTCATCGAAAAGGAGCGACTCGTGCCCTGCCGCCGGGGCATCTCCTCCTGCCCGGGATTTATCGCAATACCGGCCAGCCCGTCCTTATCCCCGGTGATATGGGTACCCACTCCTACGTGCTTGCTGGGGCCGAAGAGGCGATGCTCCAGAGCTTTGGCTCAAGCTGTCACGGCGCAGGCCGCCTCCTGAGCCGCTCGCAGGCTACAAAGAGGGCAAGGGGGCGATCGATCCGTCGTGAACTCGAAGATCAAGGGATCTTCGTGCAATCCAAAGGGAACAAAACGCTTAATGAGGAAATGCCGGAGGCCTATAAGAACGTATCCCAGGTCGTGGCCGCAGTTCATGGAGCAGGTCTGGCCAGCAAGGTTGCACGACTCCGCCCCATCGGTGTTATCAAGGGTTAAATTCCCTCTCTTGGGCTTCAGGGGCAATTTAGCAATATCAAGCAACCCCGGTCAACCAAAAAAAGAATGCTCCGAGCAGTTTCATCATATAAGCCTGGTTCGCGCATCGGGTGAAACACGGTATTATCCTCATCATGACGTAGCCTTTTTGTTAATAGTTTGTTTGTGCCTGGTAGAATGAACATGAGAGAGTCTATTGAGAATTTGCCGGCAGACCACGAAACCCGAACAAGAGTAGCTTCTGTGATTCTGGCCGCGGGAAGGGGCAGCCGTATGAGGGGGTTTCACGGCAACAAGACCCTCCTTCCGCTGGTTCCAGGCAGATCTTCTTATGAGGGAAGCCGACCAATACTCCTCCAAATTCTGAGCAGCTTGCCTCTGGGCCCAAGAGCTCTTGTAGTCAATTACATGAAGGAAGATGTGGCAGAGGCCACCCGTGACCTTGAACTCACTTATTGCGAACAGCCAGGACTCAACGGTACGGGAGGCGCATTGCTTGCAGCGCGGCCATTCATCGAGGAACAAGATTGTGATAGAATAATCCTCACAATGGGTGATATCCCCTTCATCAGAAGGGCAACATACGAGGTCCTGGTAGAAAACTTGAAAGATAAAAGCCTTATGGTCCTCGGATTCCGGCCGGAGTCAAAGCGACAATACGGGTTAATGGAAATTGAAGGGGACCGGGTACGTAAAATCATCGAGTGGAAGTACTGGAGAACCTATTCACAGGCAAGGCAACAGTCCCTTGAGATCTGCAATGCAGGGATTTATGCTGCAAGAAAAGAAGACCTTCTCCGCTACCTGTTGGTGCTTGCCTCAAAACCTCATATGGTGCACAAAGAGATTGGTGGTAAGCTACGCCAGTTAGAGGAGTTCTTCGTCACAGACCTTGTGGAATATATGAGCGGCGACGGCTTACAAATCGGCTACATAGTTGCGGAGGACGAAGAAGAGGTTATGGGGGTAGACGACCTTACTGCACTACTGAGGGCCCAGGAAATATTCCGGGCCGATAAGACCTTAGCCAGGAGATGAACTGTAGGGCTCCACAGTGAATTCACTCATGTCTTCGGGTAGATTTTCGAACACAATGGTGAAAGGGACGGCTGTGGTCGGTGCCACGCTGAAATTCTTCCTGTCCATGCCATACCGGTCCTTCATGGCCTTCTTGATTTCTTCTAGAGGCAGCACCTTTATCTCTTGTTCATCAAATGTGTTGCCAGCATAGGCAAATTCTGTCTTAACTTCCTGCCCTTTGTCATTCAGAAGGCACCCCTTGACGAGTATGAATTTACGGGTCATTGGATAGTCGTTCTTGACCATCCCACGAATCACAAATAGGCGTCCTGCCCTTTTCGATTCAACAAAAGAGCCGTTTACCGGCGTGATTTTAAGCCGATTGGCACCGGCATCTGTAATCTCATGCTTATCTTGGGGCCTGGAAATCGACAGGGAATCAGGAATCAGACCCGGGGCCAAGAACATAATGGCCACAGCTGCCCCTATAAGCACCAACAGGATAATCCCTGCAAGAATAAGTAGAAAACGAGATTTAGAGGACTTCTTTTGAGGGTAAACTCCGGGAACGCCTTCAGCATCCTCAACTGAGTCTTCTTCGGTGTCCACCGTAGAAGACTCCTCCTCCAAACTGGCACCGTTGCCAGGCCTTTCGGCGTCGGTCCCTTCCTCAACATCAAATGGCGGCGATTCCTCAATAAGGGTCGCTTCCAGTCCTTGTTCCAGACCGAAATCAGTAATCTCGGCTTCTTCAGTGGAAACCGGGTTGGGCGGATACGCCCTAAAGATATGTTTGCAGAGGGAACACCTTACTTTAGAGCCTTCCTTTTTAAGTAGAGTCTCGTCAAGCCTAAATTTTGTTCGGCACTTCTCGCACTCGATAATCATGGTACCCTCCTGTTTCTTGTTATGTACAAACTGCTAACACTTCAGGACATAAATGTCGGGCAAATGCCGGTATCTTTCGTCAAAGTCAAGTCCATATCCCACAACAAAGCCTTCCTCTACCTGAAAACCGCAATAGTCAATGGAAACAGTCTCTTTTCTTCGCTCAAGCTTGTCAATAAGAGCGCAGATCTTTATGGATTCAGCACCCATACTCTCCAGTCTCTCGACAACATGAGCCAAAGTTGTTCCGGTATCCACAATGTCTTCCACGAGAATAACCGGTTTTTGTCGGATGGGGATTTCAACGCCTTTGGTAAATCGGACGGTCCCGCTGGAAGTCATTTCAGAACCATAGCTTCCTGCTCTTATGAAATCCATCTTGGTAGGGATACTGATCTCCCTCACGAGATCAGCGAAGAAGAAAATAACACCGTTTAGTATACCGACCAAGATCGGCTCTCTGCCCTTATAATCGGACGATATCTGACCGGCAAGCTTCCTCACCCGCATTTGAATAATTTTTCTGGAAAATAAAAGCTCCTTTTCCAATGTGTTCTAACCAACCCACTTGAAATATTAAGGTTTTTCTCTAAGCCCGTCTCGCGTCCTTCGCAATCAGGGGCAAGAACCGCCGTCATATAGGCTACGAGTTTCTCCAGTGCAGCCCGCCCATTGGCCGAAAAAATATATTGAATTTGCAGGCTTTTGTCAACCTTAGCTGTGAGAGTTCAGTTAATCGCGTAACCGCTTGAGGTGGCGGTTACTCAATCGTACCAACTTGCGAAAAAGTTCTTGTTGGCGTCTTTCTTGGTTGTGGCCTCTATTTGTTTGTGTTATTACTTCAATAAATTACCCTACAAGGCTGGGTGCAAACAACGATCTTTCACAACACGTTCGCCTCAAGATAGAGGGAGGTATAGGGTAATTGCCGAATCTGTAAATTGGTGTTCATCCAAAAACTAAAGTCCTTAGATGACTTCTTTACTGCCATAATTTCGATTTATGTATTGGCATTAATCAATACGACGTATGAGGGAATCAGCCAAAATACCCAAGGCGGCCATTACGAGGCTTTCAATGTACTACAGGGCACTAGAACTCCTGGAGTTTGACGGCTATCGCATGGTGTCCTCGGAAAAACTGGCCTGGCTATGTCAGGTGAATCCTGCGCAGGTAAGAAAGGACCTTGGTTACTTCGGCGAATTCGGTGTTCGCGGTGTGGGTTACGATGTAATAGATCTTCAGACCCAGATAAAGAAGATTCTGGCCGTGAACCGCGACTGGAACCTGGCCATTGCAGGTATCGGTAATCTTGGCTCTGCCCTTATGCAGCACCAGAATCTGGCGGCACGGGGATTCAGATGTGTAGCCGCCTTTGACAATGATCCCCATAAAATCGGGAAGACCACGGCTTCAGGGCTGAAGGTCATAGATATCAGAGCATTGAATAAGGTTGTTAAGGAATTGGACATCGAAATTGGCGTTCTGGCAACGCCGCCCTCAGCGGCCCAAGGAGTGGCAGACCTATTTTTGAAGGCCCAGGTGAATGCCATCCTGAATTTTTCTCCCACAAGGATTTACGTCCCGGATTGCTGCCTGGTTGAGAACGTGGATTTTACGGTGAAGCTGGACATACTTTCATACAAACTGCATCATGAAATAGGGTCTAAGCGCGACATTACCCAGAAAGTGTGACACCATGAACGCACGGATCATGCACACCCTAGGAATGGTAGAGGAGGGTGGACCGTGAAAGGACGCTGGCGGGCAGACATTGTTTTTTTCTTTCTCTTTGTGTTTTGCAGCAATCCTTCATTGGCCCAGGATTCCCATGGTCCAAGGATGGTGTTGAAAGAGCAGATATTTGATTTTCAGGAGGTAATGGAAGGAGAGGTTATTGAACACGCCTTTCAAGTATTCAACCAGGGAGACCAAACTCTGAACATAGAAAAGGTCAAACCAGGTTGAGGCTGTGCCGTGGCCGAATTCAACAAGGCCATTCCCCCGGGTGGGGAGGGAAAGATAAAGCTTAGCGTACAAACCAAAGGTTACAGCAGAACCATCACCAAAAGCGCCCGGGTTTATACAAACGACCCAGCCAAAAAAATCGTCAGGTTGACAGTAAAGGCCTTTGTCAAAGTCCCCATTTATGTCTCTTCTCCTAAACTCACTTTACACGTGAAAGAAGACCAGAGCATTGCCAAAGTAGTTGAAGTGCGGGCCGAGCTCGATAAACCTCTGGAGCTGACTCCAGTTCAGTTCAGCCTTGCAGATAAGCTGACATACACCATAAAGGAGATTGAAAGAGGCCGAAGGTTCGAGATCTGTTTTACGAGTATGCCAGGCCCTCCGCAAAGCTACCGTGGATTCCTGAAACTGAAGACCAATTACCCTGAAAAGCCAGATATTACCCTGCGGATAAGGGGCCTGATTCATAAGAAAAACATGTCCAAAGGCCCTTCCCGCTCCGGCACTATCCCTAGTCCAACCCACAGGCGATGACCAGCGAAAAAATGAGCAGGGTAGAAATCTTCGCAGACGGGGCCTGTAGCGGCAACCCCGGACCGGGCGGTTACGGGGCCATTTTAAGATACGGGCAAAAGACAAGAATCGTCACGGGATGTGAGTTTGAAACCACTAACAACCGGATGGAAATGATTGCAGTCATTGAGGCCCTGGGGCATTTGAAGAGGCCCTGCAAGGCAAGAGTGGTTACTGATTCCAACTATGTGGTAAAAGGCATGACAGAATGGATGCCTGGCTGGATAAAGCGGAATTGGCTGACTTCTCTTAAACGGCCCGTTTTAAACAGGGACCTGTGGGAAAGGCTTCTTGAGTTGAGCCGAATACATGACATCGAATGGGAGTGGATTAAGGGGCACCATGGGCACCCGGAAAACGAACGTTGCGATCAATTGGCCAGAGAGGCCCTAAAGGATTGCATGAAATCCCAGTAAAGACTCAGGACGCTTATGGAAAAGGCGTGGCTACAGGCCTTCGAAAAGATGACTTACGGCATATACTGTCTCACAACCTCTCATGGGGATAAGATCAATGGGATGATCGCTTCCTGGGTTTCCCAGGTCTCCTATGACCCGCCCATGATTATGGTCGCCGTCCATCCAACCCGGTATTCCAACCACTTGATAAGGCAGAGTGGCTGTTTTGCCTTGAATATTTTGGCCAGAAGCCAAACCGATCTCCTGGGACGGTTTAAGCATCCTGATCCTGTGATCAAGTTTTCCTCAATTCAATGGATGAAAGGCAAAAAGGGGTGTCCGATCCTAAAGGATTGTGTCGCCTATATGGAATGTGAAGTCAAGGCCACCTACCGGCCTGGTAACCATACCCTTTTTATAGGGGAAGTTGAGGATGCGCAGATTTTTTCAGACAGTTGGCCTTTGCGCACGTCTGACTATGCAGGGGTGTATTTGGGAAGGGAGTGAAGGTTAGTGGAAAGAATCGGGCTTTCTAATGACAATATTGATTGCTTGACAACTAGAAAGACTGATGTTATTTATCATTGCATTCTGTTGGTGTTTCAAAACTATACCAATTCATAATTATTGATGCTTGTTTTGCCAAGATCTCTGGAGGCCGAAATGAAATGCCCAAAATGCAGTTACGTAAGTTTTGATTATAACAAGGTGTGCCCGAAGTGTGAAAAGGACATTGCAGCTGAAATGGAGAGGATAAATTTCCTGTCTTTCAGGCCGAACCCTCCTTTTCTACTGAGCGCCTTAATCGGGGAAACCGGGGAGGCTTCTACTATCCAGATCGAAATATCTGGAGATTCCTCGGGAGTGCCTCCAGAAGAGGGCATCAGTCCTGAAGACTCGCAAGTCATTGAACCCATGGAAATCGCATTTGAGGATAGCCAGGAGATTGATGTTCAGCTCGGACCCACTTCCGGGCGGGAAGCGGAAGAGTCACTGGAAGATGTTGATTTATCAGATCTGGCTCCGGAGACAGTGGAAACCGAACTCCAATTGGATGAACCTGGTATAGACCTGTCTTTGGATGAAACCTCTGAAGAGCTATCTATTGGCTTCGAAAAAACTGAGTCAGGGGGCCCAGCAGACCAGGCAGTTGAGGAGGAGATAACTCTGGAGCTGGATGATCTGGAGCCCTTTTCTTCAGCTAGTCCGGATCTCAGTGAGACTGCCGTTTTGGAACCCTCTGAACAAGAAGATGATGGAGTTTCATTGGAACTTGACGGTCTGTCACCGGAGGAATCGGGTATATCTCTTGATGAAGAGACCATTGAGGGGACC
>JAXHTA010000109.1:0-9975 GCA_034190285.1 Thermodesulfobacteriota bacterium
GGCCGTAGATGAGATCAATTTGTCACTGAACCAGGAGAAGACGGGTATTGAACAGGCAGCATCAGAAGTGGATGACATAACAGTGCTTGTTCGGGAGACCGAGGATAGCTCCAGGCAGGTGATGGAAACAGCTAGTCAGTTGCTTAGGATGGCTGAAATGTTAGAGAAAGTTTAGGCAGGGATGGAGCCAGTGATCTATGTCAAATGACCCTTACAAGTACTTCATGATCGAGGCGGTTGAACTGTTGGATAACCTCAACCGGGATATCCTTGAATTTGAAAATCGCCCCGATGATCATGACCTGTTGAAACGGCTGTTCAGATATGCCCATACCCTTAAAGGTGCCGCGCATGTGGTGGGCCTTTTGCAAATCAGCAAACTGGCCCACTCAATTGAGGATCTTTTTGTCCGGGCCAGGGATCAGAATATTCCATTAAGGGCCCGGGACATCAGCCTTATTATAGAAACCGTGGATCTTGTCAGGAATGTCATGGAAGCGGTTAAGGGTGGAAAGCCGGAGGATTCGGTTAATTGTGAGGCTCTATTAGAGAGATTCCAAACTTATGAACTCAAAACGCAAGGCTCAGAGATTGAACAAGAGAAAGGAGAATATCATTCATCGAGTCTTCCACCTCAAAAGAAACAAAGCGTAGCGAACAACAGGCCCGTAGATCCGATCCGCCAAACAGACGGCGTACTTCCAGCAGCGCAGAACAGCCAACGTCACACCGGGCCATTAAGTCATCCGACAGCCTCCGCCGAGACAATCAGGGTCTCCATTTCCGATATCGACTACTTGATGGATCAGGCTAGTGAGCTAGTCACTGGGGCCATAAGGATAGAGCAACTTCATAACTGTTTTAAGGCCGTCACCAGATCCTGCCGCAGGATGATGAGCGATTATTACAAGATCAAAGGATATGCCAATCGCATTTCGGAATCCGGTACAGCGGATATGAAACAGTTGGATGAGTTTATAGCTTTGTCGGGAAAGATCGACATTGAATCCCTGCATTCCAACTTGACTGAACATACGGGAGTCCTTGATGCAACTGTGGAAGAACTGAAGCAGATTTCAGACAGTATGTATCAGGTTATCCACCGAATTAGATCCATACGGATTTCGGATATTTCCCATTATTTTCGTGGAGCGATAAGGGACCTCTCAATGAAGCTGGACAAGAAACTGACCCTCGTCATAAAGGGGGATTATATCGAGCTTGACCGCAACCTCTTGGAGGAACTTAAGGAGCCAGTTAACCAGATTATAAGAAACGCCGCTGTACACGGGATCGAGGATGAGGCTGAGAGATTGAGTAAGGGTAAGGACCCCGAAGGGGTCATCGAGATTGGATTCAGCAAGATAGGTGATTATGTCCATATAGTCATTGAGGACGACGGTCGCGGAATAAGCATTGACAGGGTAAAGGAGATCGCAGTTCAAAAAGGCGTTATTGATGAAAAAAAGGCCGGAGACCTTGACCGTGAAGAGAGCATCCACTTGGTATTTGTATCAGGGGTGTCGTCTGGTGAGATCATCACTGAATTTGCCGGCAGGGGAGTGGGACTCGATATCGTAAAAGACAAGATCGAATCGTTGCGCGGTGCCATCACCATTGAGACTGAGGAGGACAAATATACACGTGTCTCGATCAAGCTCCCGTTGTCGTTGAACATGATTAATGCCTTTCTCGTAGAAGCATCAGGGCATCAATTCTTGATACCGTTGAATATGGTTACCCGGACCGGCTATGTGTCACACGATGAAATAGAATATGTAGCAGGAAGAAATGTGATCAAATTGAACGAATCTCCTGTATCATTGATGATGCTGAGTGACATATTAGGGCTTGAGAGCAACCATGATGGCCAGAGGAAAAGGCCTTTTGTTTTGCTGAAATCCGGCCACGAGATTTCTGCATTTGCCGTTGACCAGATACTTGGGGTACACAGGATTATTATCAAAAGGCTTGGAGAACAGTTGGAGGATGTAAATTGCATCTTAGGAGGAGCCATACTGAGCGGGGGACACCCTGCTTTGGTTCTTGATGTGTCTGAACTCTTCAGGGCTTTCACGACCGAAACGCCGGGTCTTGGCAGTAGAGATCTTGCTGAAGAAATATCGGCTCCCTCGATTCCCCGCATCCTGGCTGTAGATGACTCTTTGACCACCCGTGTATTGATCAGCGGTGTATTGGAAGCAGAAGGCTATGAAGTTACTTTAGCAGGTTCGGGCGAAGAGGCCCTCAACACCATTCATGGTGATAAGTATGATTTGTTTATTTTTGACGTCGAGATGCCAGGTATCAATGGATTTGAACTGGCGGCAAGAACAAGAAAAAACCCGGATCACAAGGACACGCCGATCATCATCCTCTCTTCGCTATCAAAAGACGAGCACAAACGAAAAGGGATCGAAGTGGGGGCCCAGGCCTATATCGTAAAAGGTCAGTTTGACCAGGGGATTTTTCTTGAAACAGTCAGGAGGCTGATTTGAAATGATCAGGGTATTAGTCGTAGATGACTCTCTAAGCATCAGGAAGAAGATATGTGAAATTATCGATAGGGACCCTGAATTGACTGTGGCCGGTGAGGCGGAGAACGGCAAGGCAGCCTTTGAACTCGTCAAGTCTGTATCGCCGGATGCAATTATCTTGGACCTGGTCATGCCGGTCATGGACGGCCAGGAGGCCACAGAACTCATCATGGCCTATCACCCAACCCCGATAATAATCCATTCTTCGGCCGCCAACCGTGGAGAGGACTATAAGACAATTGACGCGCTGTCTGCAGGGGCCCTGGATTCTGTTGAAAAGACCATGGAAGACTGGGAACAAGAAC
The DNA here is from genome assembly GCA_034190285.1 of Thermodesulfobacteriota bacterium. GTDB lineage: Bacteria > Desulfobacterota > DSM-4660 > Desulfatiglandales > Desulfatiglandaceae > JAXHTA01. Next base: position 2,843 of record JAXHTA010000109.1, read on the forward strand.
TACCCTTACGAGTAAAAAGGGCTGCTGGGATCAAGGTGGTTACCCATCTGAAGAGAAAAGGGATAAAGAAGCTCCAATCTGATTCTGTTTGGGATACTGCTATCGGGCCGGGCAGATACAACCTTCTCGTCATGGGCGCATCCACTGGTGGGCCAAGGGTAGTCCTTGATATTATCTGCCAACTTCCCCGGGATTTTCCCATACCGATAATTGTCGTAATCCATGTAGCCGATAGTCTCCAGAACACTCTGGGTGACTGGTTGAAAAACAACAGCAACCTTGACGTCGTTGTGCCAGCAGATGGACAGACTTTCAAAGGGAGACGCGGTACCGTCTATCTGGCCCCGCCAGGAAGACACCTTATTGTGGAAAACGGAGATCTTAGACTGACCGCTACTCCACTTGTCAATTTTTGCCGGCCATCCATAGATGTCCTCTTTCGATCGGTAGCCAATGACCAACAGCTCACCACCATAGGTGTGTTGCTGACGGGAATGGGTAATGACGGTGCTGCCGGGCTGAAGGCCATCAAGGATAGCGGCGGATACACCATTGCTCAGGACGAAGAGACCTCTATGGTCTTTGGGATGCCCAAGGAGGCCATAGAACTCGGGGCGGCGTCAACCGTCTTGCCTGTTTCAGAGATACCAGGCGAGATCATAAAGCTGGCCGGGATTGGCCTGTGAATAATGAGGGAAGGGTACCCAGTTTGTTCGTTGGTCTACTCACGCCCAAACCCTCCCCTTTCAAGGGGGGAGGACGCGGTGGGTATGTACTGCTTGAAGCAACGATCTTTATGATCTTTGTCAAGACACTAAAGAAGAAGGATGGGTGTGACACAAATGGATATCCCGGAAAAAACAATTCTTGTGGTCGATGACAGCCTCACCGTCAGGATGCAGATAAAAGACCTACTTGAGGGTGAAGGTTACGAAGTCATGCTTGCAGAAGATGGAGAAACCTGTCTTCAGACCCTTGAAAGTGAAAGGCCTGATATCATCCTCCTTGATATAGTCATGCCCGGAATGAGCGGGCTTGATGTATGCAACAGCATAAAAGGAGATGATCGATTGAAAGATATCCCTGTCTTGATACTCACCCATGTATCGGACACAGAAAATAAGGTCGCAGGACTAAAGAGCGGCGCCGAAGACTATGTGACAAAACCGTTTGCCATTGAAGAACTGAATGCCAGGATTTCCGCCATCCTGAGGACCAAATCCCTCCAGAAGGACTTGAGGATTGCCCGGGATGAAGCGGAACGTTCTGCACAGGCCAAGGCAAGTTTCCTGGCCATTATGTCCCATGAAATCAGGACACCAATGAGCGGTGTGTTAGGCTTTACTGACCTGCTTCTAGAGACAGACCTTGACGATGAACAAAGAGAATGTCTTGGGGCCATCAAAAGGAGCGGGGAATCCCTGTTGGTGATAATCAATGACATCCTCGATTTTTCAAAGATGGAGTCCAGTGATATTGACCTTGAAGAGACAGGTCTTGATATCGGTCAATTGCTTGATGATGTCTGTGAACTCATCAGAAGGAAGCTGGGGCAAAAGCCGGTTCAGGTATCATACGACATTGGTCCGGATATCCCGGATATCTTAAAGGGGGATCCCCATCGGCTGCGCCAGGTACTGATAAATCTACTCGGAAACGCGGCCAAGTTCACCGAAAAAGGCGGAATTAGCACGGGGCTTAGACTTGAGAAAACGGAAGGCGGCCGTGTATTGTTGCATTTTGAGCTGAGGGATACGGGTATCGGCATATCACGGGACAATCTCCAGACAATCTTCGAACTCTTTACCCAGGCCGATTCTTCCACTACCAGGAAATTCGGAGGCACTGGCCTTGGCCTTTCAATAGCCCGGAAAATAGCCCGAAAAATGGGGGGGGATTGCTGGGCTGAAAGTGAATATGGCAAAGGGAGTGTCTTTCATGTTACCGGGTGGTTTGGGATTGGGGACCCTGCGGACATCAGTCAGGAAACAGGCGGAACGAGCGATGGCCGGGCAAAGGCAGAGTTGAAGAAAGGTGCAAGTATCCTTTTGGCTGAAGACAATCCCGTTAATCAGATGCTTGCAAGAAAGACCATAGAAAAAATGGGGCATACGGTGGAGGTAGCTGCCAATGGAAAGATCGCTGTAGAGATGTTCAACAAGTCGCTTACGGACTACAACACGTCTTACGATATCATCCTTATGGACATGCAGATGCCTGAGATGGACGGGATAGAGGCAACAATGGCCATTAGAAGACACGAAGAACATCTGGGCCCGCGATCCAACCAGAAGGACGCAAGGATCCACATCCCCATTGTGGCCATGACAGCAAACGTCCTGGACGAACACCGTGAAAAATGTATTGCCGCCGGAATGGATGATTTCGTGACAAAACCGATTAAAAAAGAAATCATATCTGAAATAATACAGAAATCGATGTCGTAGGGATTTCCAACAGGTAACATTTTGGGCCTTAATCCTGTATGATTTCACGGTTGAATCAGTCAGGATAAGGAGATCAATTTTTTAACTCCATTGCCCCGAGATCGCCATGGCCTCTTAGTTTCCTCACCGATTTATCATATCTAGACAAACTCTCGGGATGTCTTAGGGTTAGAAAACTCAGTCTGGAGTTAAAACCTTTGGTACTGTCAGCTTGCAGCCTATACCGCAAACCGTGGTGATGACCTCCTGACCTGGCAGGGCTTTTCCGATCTTTTTCCTGAGATTTTTAAAATGTTTATCTATTGTACGGTCATATCCTTCGTAAGTATAGCCATGAAGCAAATCCAGTAGCTCAGAGAGCGAAAAAACCCGGTTGGGCCTGGTCATAAGAGCCCCTAACAACGCAAATTCGTTAGGCGTGAGCTTCAAGGCCTGGCCGGCGATTTTAACCTCAAAGGTTTCCTGATTTAGGAAAATGGGTCCGACAACCGCTTGTTTATGATGTACATCAACATAGGTTCTGCGGAGGACCGCATTTACCCGAGCCACGATCTCGCGAAAACTGAAAGTCTTGCACACGTAATCATCCGCCCCCAGCTCTAAACCCACTATTCGATCCACCTCCACAATTTTTGCAGTGACTATGATGATGGGCACGCGCCAGTTTTTTCGTAGTTTCCGGGAAATTTCCATACCATGCATCCCCGGCAGCATGAGGTCAAAAAGGATAAGATCCGGCAACTGTTTGTGGATATGGGGAAGGACTTCCTCACCGTGGGCCAGTAAAGTGACCGAATAGGCAGGTTTTTCCAGATAATTTCTCAATAGATCGGCTATTTTGCCTTGTCTTCGACCACCAAGATGTGCTGAGATGACATAGTTTCCCTACCTTCTGGCAGGGCATACCGGATGACATGACCGAAAACTATGGTGCTGATGGACTTACGATTGAAACACAACCAGGATGTTCCCATACTTGCTCGTCAAAAAAACAGCATCTTGTAACTCAACGGAGGTCATCATGAAGAACTTGATTACCGGTCTTATCTTCTTTTTTACTGTCATATATAGTAGCATTATCCGGGCCGATGAGGGCGATGGTGATTTGACAGCTTACGGCAACTTGCCGTCACACTATTACTTTTCTGAGGATGGATCCCAGCTCCAGCGTGGGAAGGAAACCCGTCGTGGTTTTTACAATATAGAAACGGTGGGAAATATCTACCTTACGTTTGAATCGGACAACTGGTTTCGTCAAGTCTATTTTGCCACCGACACCCGCGTGCCCGCAACACTGACATACCAGGACCGGATATTGGAAAACGTAGGGGTTCAGTTTAAAGGCATGACATCCAAAATGATGACGGGCTATCGCAAGTCGTTTGATATTAGATTGGATTATAAGGTAGAAGGGCAGGATATCGACGGATATGACATGCTGAACCTGCACAATACCTTCGATGATCCCTCCTATATGCGGGAAGTATTTTATTTGTACCAAAGCCGCGGCCACACCACATCGGCAGACGGCAATTTTATCAACCTCTATATCAATGGTGAATTCTGGGGACTGTACGCCAATGTTCAGCAGTTGGACAGGGACTTCTTGGAAGAATGGTATCTCAACGACAAAGGCACCAACTGGCGGGCTGCGGGCGGCATGGATTTTGGCGGCGGGTTCCCTGGTGGCGGCGGCATGTTTAATGACGGTACCACCGCGTTGAATTATCTGGGGGATGATCCTGCGCTCTATTTTGACGCCTACGAATTAAAATCAACATTTTCCGATAACCCGTATGCCTATCTGGCATCAGCCACCAAGGCACTCGACAGTGTCACGCCAGATACGGTGGCAGATCTCAACAGAATTTTTAATGTGGACGATACCTTATGGTTTCTGGCTTATGAAATTCTCTTTGGTGATGATGATGGTTACGTCAGCAAGGGTGCTATGGATTACATGGTGTATTTTGATATTGAGACGAATCGGCTGGTTCCATACCAATATGATGGCAACACCGTAATGAAATGGTGGAACGCGTATGATATTTTTTACAGATCCGGCGACAGCGATTTCCCATTGATGTACAAGCTATTTAACATTCCCGAGCTGCGCCAGCGCTACCTAGCCCATGTCAGAATCATTCTGCTGGAAAAGTTCAATGCCACAAAAACTGATGAAATACTCAATTTTTTTCATACCTTGATTGATGAGGGCGTGGCCAATGATCCGCATCCTCACTGGGGAAGCTCCTATGCAGGCTTGCCGGGCGCGATCGATGAGCTGAGAAGTTTTATCAGGAACCGATATGCATTATTGAGCAGCCATCCTGAGGTGTCCCTCAAAGGACCGTCGATCAGCGATGTATACTACATTGCAGACAATGTGGCGATGACTCCACCTGATGCCGGCCAACCCGTAGCCATTCGTACGACGGTAAACCACGAATCGGGTGTAAGGCTTGTCTACGCGTATTACGGTACGGGTTTCATGGGGACATTCGATAAGCTCGAGATGTTCGACGATGGTGAGCACAACGACCATGACGCCAATGATGGCATTTATGGTATCGAACTACCCCCGCAGGCTGGGAGCACCTGGGTACGCTATTACGTGGAAGCCGTCGCAGATGACGGTGCAGGTGGATTTGGTACGGTGAGTTATTCTCCGGCCGGTGCCGAGCATGATGTGTATGTTTATCGCGTCAATCTGGACGTCATTGACAACGCTCCGTTGCGCATCAACGAACTCATGGCATGCAACGATGCAACCGTTGCCGACAATACCGGAGAGTTTGACGACTGGGTTGAACTCTGCAATACGACAGGAGAGACGATCCCGCTGGACGGATATTATCTGACGGATAATGCGGGGAATCTCAACAAATGGGCTTTACCGGCAGTCAGCATCCAGCCATTCGGGTTCGTCACATTTTGGCTGGACGCCGACGAGGAGCAAGGGGATGATCACGCGCCATTCAAACTGTCGGATTCGGGCGAGGAACTTGTTTTGGTGAACAGCAGCGGTCAACTTATGGATGCGGTTTCCTTTGGTCCCCAGAAGACAGACGTCAGCTTTGGTCGATACCCGGACGGTACTGGAGATTTTGTTGCCATGTCGCCTACATATGGCGGCCCCAATAATGAAGGCGTGGTTCTGGGCAACGGTGACCTGCTGATCAATGAATTCATGGCTGACAATGAAACCACTATAGAGGACCCGGAGGAGCCTGGTGAATTCCCTGACTGGATAGAGGTTTACAACCAAAGCGAAGTGGCGATTGATATCGGTGGTATGTATATGAGTGATGATCTGACCAATTCTACAGCATGGCAAATCCCCATGGGGACGGTCATCGAGGCCGGAGGTTACCTTCTGATCTGGGCGGACGACGATCCCGAACAGGGATCGTTGCATGCGACTTTCAAGCTCGGCGCCAGTGGTCAAGAGGTCGTGCTGTTGGCTTCCGACGGCATGACAATTGTCGACTATATCGCATTCGATCAACAGGAGCCCGATGTCTCCTACGGTCGCCTACCCGATGGTGGGGAGACGTGGCGGGTGTTCGGCAACCCGACTCCCAGCTTCTCGAACGCCACGCCTTATGTTTCCTTACTCAGTCCAGAAGATGGCGTGCTGCTTTCTTCTCCACCGACTTTTGAGTGGGATTCCATCGGTTATGATGCTTACCTGTTCCATTCTGTTTTTTACTACTCTGGTACCGGGTATTACACGACTTCATTCTGGGTTTTGGACTCCTCACTAGTGATGCCGTCTGCGTGGTGGGATGCAATTAGATCAGGTTCCGTTAACTATTGGGCTGTGACATGTTTCAACACCACCACTTATGAGTGGGAAATGGCCGAACCTTGGATATTCACGAAAAGCCCATAAGCTTTTAGTGATAAACGCTCCCCGATGGCTGCAATGGTACCGGCCAAACGGGTTGCCTATTACCGCGTCTGCCTTAACCTTTTACCAATACTTGTCCACGAAATATTGGCGATCTCTTTTGGTAAACTGCCCACCGCCCTGTTTGGCCTGCATCTGTCGGCCGAAATGATCCGGCAGATCATCCATCATGCGGCCGAAGGGGTTGGCGTGCGAGCCACCGCGCGCCTGCTGGAGCTGGACAAGGATACGGTCAACCGGGTGATCCTGCGGGCCGGCGAACATTGCGCCCACGTGCTCTCCGGCCTGCTGACTTAACTGGAACTGACCGAAAGGCAGCTCGACGAGCTGTGGACCTTTGTAAAAAAAAAAGGAAAGTTCTGGCAGTGCCGAAGACCTCGGGCACCAGTGCGGGCGAACGTGGATCTGTAAGGCTATTGACGCCCCCACGCGCCTGCTAATTACGTTCTGTATTGGCGGGCGCGAATTGGACGATGCCCGGCGAATGTTGAAGGATTTGATTGCCCGCTGCCAAGGCAAGCCCTTGTTTATTTCGGATGAACTGCCCGATTACGGCACAGTCCTGGGCGAGCTGTTTCATGAACTGGTCCCATCGGCACCGACGGGCAAACCAGGGCTGCCCCGGAATCCGGAGCGGGTCATTGATGCGGATCTGGATTACGCCACGTTTCGCCCTTTGGACGCGTGAGATGGTAGCCAGTATTATAAAAAAGCAATTTGGCATAAAGCTTAGCGTAAGTTCTGTTGGGCGTCTTTTGCGACAGCTGGGTTTT